>NZ_BAABCQ010000422.1:0-525 GCF_039539045.1 Streptomyces marokkonensis | reverse complement strand
CTGAATGCAACGTAGCGTTTCTGACATCAGAAACATTGCGTCACAGGAGCACACCATGCAGAAGAAGGAGCACACCATGCAGAAGTTCGACACCCCCGCCCCCCTCACCGCCGTCCTCGACATCCCCGCCGGACACATCGGGTTCATCGCCGCCGACCGGACCGACACCACCGTCGAGATCCTGCCCGCCGACGCCTCCAGGAGCCGCGACGTGAAGGCCGCCGAACAGACCACGGTCACCTGCACCCAAGGCACCCTGCGCATCGACGCCCCCACCCCCAGGAACCAGGCCTTCGGCTCCTCCGGCACCCTCAACGTCACCGTCCACCTCCCCGCCGGCTCCCGCATCGAAGCCAGGACCGCCGACATCCGGCTGCACAGCACCGGACGACTCGGCCACGTCACCCTCGACAGCGCCCAGGCCACCGTCGACCTCGCCGAAACCGAAGGCGCCCGCCTCACCCTCGCCACCGGCGACATCACCGTCCACCGCCTGAACGGCCCCGCCGAGATCACCACCCGCAA
>NZ_BAABCQ010000421.1:0-557 GCF_039539045.1 Streptomyces marokkonensis | reverse complement strand
ACCCGGCGCGCCCGAACACCCAGCCGCTCACACACCACCTGCAACTCGTCCAGAGCCACCGCCCCACCGGACACCACCACCGACTCCGGACCATTCACCGCCGCGACACCCACACCCGACACACCCGCACCGGCCAACAACCCCTCCACCTCGGCGACCGAAGCCGCCAACGACACCATCCCACCCCCACCGGCCAACGACCGCGCAATCACCTGACTACGCAACGCCACCACCCGGGCACCATCCCCAAGCGACAGCACACCCGCCACACACGCCGCCGCGATCTCACCCTGCGAATGACCCACCACCGCCGCCGGCACCACACCACACGAACGCCACACCTCCGCCAACGACACCATCACCGCCCACAACACAGGCTGCACCACATCCACCCGCGCCAACGCCACCTCATCACCCAGAACCTCACCCAACGACCACCCCACATACGGAGCAAGCGCCACCTCACACGCCGCCATCGACTCCGCGAACACCGACGACTCCACCATCAACCCAGCCGCCATACCCACCCACTGCGCCCCCTGACCCGGGAACACGAA
>NZ_BAABCQ010000420.1:0-587 GCF_039539045.1 Streptomyces marokkonensis | reverse complement strand
CCGGCGGTGTGGACGACGGAGCGGACCGGCGTACCGGCCTGGCGGAGTCCTTCCACCAGCCCGGCCAGCGCTTCCCGGTCGCTCACGTCACACGCAGCCACCTCCACCGCCGCACCCAACGCCTCCAGCTCGGCCACCAACTCGACCGCACCCGGAGCCCCCAGACCACGACGGCTCGTCAACACCAACCGCTCCGCACCATGACCAGCCGCCCAGCGAGCCACATGCGCACCCAGCGCACCCGTCCCACCCGTCACCAAAACCGTGCCCCGCGGCGACCAACCACCCGACCCCGCACGACCACCGCCCGGCGCCCGCTCCAGACGCCGCCCATACACACCCGAGGCACGTACGGCGAGCTGATCCTCACCGGCAGAACCCGTGCCCGTGACCGTCCCCGTACCGGCCAGTGCGGCACAGACACGGCTCACCGCCCGCTCGTCCAGCGTCTCGGGCAGATCGATCAACCCACCCCACCGGCCCGGGTGCTCCAGCGCGGCGACCCGACCCAGACCCCACACCTGAGCCTGCACCGCATCCACCGCACCATCGGAACGGCCCACCGACACCGCACCCCGCGTCACGCA
>NZ_BAABCQ010000419.1:0-604 GCF_039539045.1 Streptomyces marokkonensis | reverse complement strand
ACTTATCCCTCCAGGGCCCGCCCATGTAGACGCCGTCAACTCCATGGCGTTTGCGAACAACCTCCTCACGACATTGAACGCGGGGTTTTGGGCCACAATTCCTTTGGATTACCTACTTCGCATTACTGGCCGATCAAATCTAAGAGCCTCAGAAGCAGGTAAGCTACCTGCTCCCACACCCGACCACCCTCTAGCACACCCCCTCCTCATTCGATCTCTTCGCCTCAATGCCTTGACGAACTCATACGCACCCCTATGGGCCGAGCTGTTTCACCGAACCTGGCCAGGGTATGAGGGGTGGGCGAACTCGGAGTGGCCGAATCTGAAGCCGCTGACCAGTCACCTCAAACCCACTTGGGACCACGACAGCCCGCTCCGGACGGAGTACGAGCGTCGTGCAGCTCTCGTCGAACTCGACGCACTGGTTTCCGTTTGGCTTGGCATTTCAGCCGACCAGGTGGTAGCGGTCTACAAGTCCCGCTATCCAGTGCTCTCCGACTACGAGTCGGCCATGTATTTCGACGCAAACGGTCGAAAGATCGCCGCAAACCACAACACCTACGGCCACAACCAAACCAAGCAAGATTACATCGACCTCTTGACC
>NZ_BAABCQ010000418.1:0-606 GCF_039539045.1 Streptomyces marokkonensis | reverse complement strand
GGTAATTGTAGTCGAGCACGCAGGTATAGCCCTGCCGCATCTGCCCGGGGTGCTCCTCGCCGTCCTCGCCCAGCTGGAGCCACGGGCAGTCCGGGCCGCCGTGGGACGCCCCGGCCCTCAGCAGGGTAATCACCCCCCACGCTAGCGGGACCACGAAAAATGCGATGAACATTCCGCGCAACCTCATTGCGGCACCCTATTGGGTTCTGGGTTGTTGGACGTGTGTGAGCGATCTGGTGGGGGGCGCGCGACATCTGTCGCCGTCGGCGCAGGAGGCCCTGCGGTTGCGGGCGGTGGCCGCGTTGGTGGCGGGCCGGGACCTGGCCAAAGATCCGGGCGAGGGTCGACGGCGGTGAGGTCCTCTTTCGCCGGCCATGTCGGGATCCGCTCCGACCAGGTCACCGGCCGGACCTGGGGAGAGAAGGGCCGAACCCCGATCGTGCGGCGGAGCGGCAACCGGTTCTCCGTGAACGCGATGTCCGCGATCAGTACCAAGGGCCGGATGCACTTCATGGTCTTCACCGAGAGCTTCACCGCCGAGGTGATGTGTTGCTTCCTGGACCGGCTCGCCGGCCACTTCGACCACAAGATCCACCTCGTGGTCGA
>NZ_BAABCQ010000417.1:0-653 GCF_039539045.1 Streptomyces marokkonensis | reverse complement strand
ACGACCCGTACGTCGGACATCGGCGCTACGCTCCAGCAGATCGCCGAGCTGACGGCGTCGGGCTGCCAGATCGTCCGGGTGGCCTGTCCCACGCAGGACGACGCGGACGCGCTGGCCGTGATCGCGAAGAAGTCGCAGATCCCGGTGATCGCCGACATCCACTTCCAGCCCAAGTACGTCTTCGCCGCGATCGAGGCGGGCTGCGCGGCGGTCCGCGTGAACCCCGGCAACATCAAGCAGTTCGACGACAAGGTCAGGGAGATCGCCAAGGCGGCCCGCGACCACGGCACCCCGATCCGCATCGGCGTCAACGCCGGCTCCCTGGACCGGCGCCTGTTGCAGAAGTACGGCAGGGCGACCCCCGAGGCCCTGGCGGAGTCCGCGCTGTGGGAGGCGTCCCTCTTCGAGGAGCACGACTTCCGGGACATCAAGATCTCCGTCAAGCACAACGACCCGGTCGTCATGGTCGAGGCCTACCGCCGGCTCGCCGCCCAGTGCGACTACCCGCTGCACCTCGGCGTCACCGAGGCCGGACCAGCCTTCCAGGGCACCATCAAGTCGGCCGTCGCCTTCGGCGCGCTGCTCTCCCAGGGCATCGGCGACACCATCCGCGTCTCCCTGTCCGCCCCGCCGGTCGAGGAGATCAAGGTCGG
>NZ_BAABCQ010000416.1:0-662 GCF_039539045.1 Streptomyces marokkonensis | reverse complement strand
TGTCGGCTGTCGGCTGTCGGCTGTCGGCTGTCGGCTGTCGGCTGTCGGCTGTCGGACTACAGTTACGGTTTACGGCTCACGGTTTACGCAGGTCAGGCGCGGGATGGCCGGTGAGCAGCCGGCGCACCGCGTCCCACGCGGCCCGGACGGCGCCGGTGACCTGGGGCTCCTCGTGGCCGAGGACACGCACCCAGGCCCCGCAGTCGTCCGGGAGGACACTCGCCCCGTGCAGCACCCCACGGCCCGTCAGGGACTCGTGCAGGGCGTCGGCGATCTCCGTGGCGGGGCACCGGCCGCTCACCACGAACAGGGAGGCGACGTGGTCGTGGCCGGCGAAGACACCCGGGCCGTTCACCCCGCCGTGAACAGGTCGCCATGCCGGATCGGGGCCCGCCCTCTTACGGCCGGGTATTGCAGAGCGGGATCGTCCGGGCTCAGCGTGGGCCCGGTGAAGACGTGGATGGTCACTTCAGCCTCCAGAGCAGATGAGACGGGCGCCCGGCCGCCGCGCGGCCGGGCGCCCGTCGAGTGGCGCCCGTCGAGTGGCGCCCGTCGAGTGGCGCCCGTCGAGTGGCGGGATCAGAAGGTGAAGCACTCCTGCTGTTCGACGTCCTCGGACCGCACGACGACCGAGGTGTCGACCAGGTCGGTGACTTCGGCCC
>NZ_BAABCQ010000415.1:0-669 GCF_039539045.1 Streptomyces marokkonensis | reverse complement strand
GCGATCGTCGGTATGGCGTGCCGTTATCCGGGCGGGGTGCGTTCGCCCGAGGACCTGTGGCGTCTGGTGGCGTCCGGTACGGACGCGGTCGGGGAGTTCCCGGCGGACCGCGGCTGGGATGTGGAGGGCATCTATGACCCGGATCCGCTGGCGGCGGGGAAGACGTATGCGCGGCACGGCGGTTTCCTGTATGAGGCGGCGGAGTTCGACGCCGGGTTCTTCGGGATCAGTCCGCGGGAGGCCGTGGCGATGGATCCGCAGCAGCGGCTGCTGCTGGAGACCACGTGGGAGGCGTTCGAGCGGGCCGGTATCGACGCGGAGTCGGTGCGCGGCAGCCGGACCGGTGTTTTTGTCGGCTCCGGCTACCAGGACTACGCGGCCCAGGCATTCAACGCGATCGATGACTCCGAGGGTTTCTTCGGCACGGGCAACTCCGCCAGTGTGATGTCCGGCCGCATCGCCTACACCTTCGGCCTGGAGGGCCCGGCGGTCACCGTCGACACGGCGTGCTCCTCGTCGCTGGTGGCTCTGCACTGGGCGGTCCAGGCGCTGCGTGGTGGTGAGTGCTCCATGGCGCTGGCCGGCGGCGTGATGGTGATGGCCACGCCCACCGCCTTCGTGGAGTTCAGCCGGCAGCGTGGGCTGGCCCCGGACGGGCGGTGCAAGGCG
>NZ_BAABCQ010000414.1:0-671 GCF_039539045.1 Streptomyces marokkonensis | reverse complement strand
GCGCCTCGATCGGGTCACCCAGCGTCGTACCCGTACCGTGCGCCTCCACCGCGTCGATCTGTTCGGGGGCGAGCCTCGCGCCGGCCAGGGCCTGCCGGATGACACGCTGCTGGGACGGGCCGTTCGGCGCCGTCAGGCCGCTGCTCGCGCCGTCCTGGTTGACTGCGGAACCCCTTACGACGGCCAGCACTTGGTGTCCCAGGCGGCGTGCGTCGGAGAGGCGCTCCACCACGAGCACGCCCGCGCCCTCGGCCCAGCCCGTGCCGTCCGCGCTCGCGGCGAAGGACTTGCAGCGGCCGTCGAACGACAGCCCGCGCTGGCGGCTGAAGTCCACGAACGTGCCAGGAGTCGCCATGATCGTCACACCGCCCGCCAGCGCCATCGAGCATTCGCCCGACCGCAGCGCCTGCACCGCGAAGTGGAGGGCGACCAGTGACGACGAGCACGCCGTGTCCACCGTCACCGCGGGCCCTTCGAGGCCCAGCGTGTAGGAGACGCGGCCGGACAGGACGCTGCCCGAGTTCCCCGTGCCCAAGTAGCCTTCCACGCCGTCCGGTACAGACTGCAGCTGGCTGATGTAGTCGTGGTACATCAGGCCCGCGAACACCCCCGTCCTGCTCCCCTTGAGCGAGTTCGGGTCGATGCCGGCGCGCTCGAAGGCCTCCCAGGAC
>NZ_BAABCQ010000413.1:0-684 GCF_039539045.1 Streptomyces marokkonensis | reverse complement strand
GTAGTCGTGGTACATGGCGCCGGCGAAGACGCCCGTGCGGCTGCCCTTCAACGTGGCCGGATCGATACCCGCCCGCTCCAGGGTCTCCCACGACGTCTCCAGCAACAGACGCTGCTGCGGATCCATGGCCAGTGCCTCACGCGGGCTGATCCCGAAGAACCCCGGATCGAACTCCCCCGCATCATGCAGGAACCCGCCATGCCGCACCATCGACTTGCCCACCGCATCCGGATCCGGATCGAACAACCGGGCCACATCCCAACCCCGGTCCTCCGGAAACGCCGTAATCCCATCACGACCCCCCGCCACCAGACCCCACAAATCATCCGGCGACAACACCCCACCCGGAAGACGACACCCCATCGCCACAATCACGATCGGATCCTCCGACACCCCCGCACCAGACCCCGAGGCCACCACCGGCCCCGCACCAACACCCTCCTCCCCCACCAACTCCACCCGCAGAAAATCAGCCAGCACACCCGGCGACGGATAATCAAAGATCAACGTCGCCGACAACCGCAGACCCGTCACCGCATTCAGACGATTCCGCAACTCCACCGCCGTCAACGAATCAAAACCCAGATCGCTGAACGCCTGACCCGCATCAATACTCGCCGCACCCGCATGACCCAACACCACCGCCACCTCACCCAGCACCAACTCCACCAGGCGACGCCGCTG
>NZ_BAABCQ010000412.1:0-691 GCF_039539045.1 Streptomyces marokkonensis | reverse complement strand
GAAATCCGGGCCACCTTCGCCGACGGCTGGCGGGTCGATTCGATCGAACCCGCGATGCTGGAGAACAACAAATATGTCGACGGAGTGCTGGCCTGGCTGGCCAGGATCACCCGCACCTGACCACCCCTTTCCCGAGCGAATACCCCCGAAAGGCGTGCCACTCACGCCGAATTCACAGAATTGGGCGACGGCGAATCTCGAATTTGCTGCCAGGTTGAGGGACAGTGGCGTAGGCGCCGAACTCCGTACCGTGAGGCCAATCGACCAGAAGGAGCCAGACAGACATGGGTGGCAGCAAGGTGGAGGGCTTCGACGCGCACTACACCGGAACACCGCTCTGGGACCTCGGCCGCCCGCAGACGGCCATGCGCGAACTCGCCGAGGCAGGCGCCTTCCGCGGCCGGGTACTTGAGGTCGGCTGCGGCACCGGCGAGGTCGCGCTCATGGCGGCGGCCCTCGGTCTCCCGACGGTCGGCATCGACTCAGCGCCGACAGCGATCCAGACCGCGCGACGCAAAGCGCGCGAGCAGGGCGTGGAGGTGCGCTTCCAAGTCGGGGACGCGCTCGAACTCGGCGGCCTGGGCGAGCAGTTCGACACCGTTCTCGACTGCGCCCTGTTCCATGTGTTCAGCGAGACCGAACGAGTCCGCTACGCCGACAACCTGGCCACCGTGATGCCGCCGGACGCGCG
>NZ_BAABCQ010000411.1:0-692 GCF_039539045.1 Streptomyces marokkonensis | reverse complement strand
TTGGAGGAGGGCAGTTCGGTGTAGGTGCCGAGGCCGAAGGCGGGGTTCTGCTTGCGGATCTCGATCATCCGGCGGGTCCAGTGCAGCAGGGACGAGGGCGAGGCCATGGACGCCTCGACGTTCGTGACCTGGTAGCCGTAGACCGGGTCCATGATCGTCGGCAGGAACAGCCGGCCCGGATCGGACGACGAGAAGCCCGCGTTGCGGTCCGGTGTCCACTGCATGGGTGTGCGCACCGCGTCGCGGTCGCCGAGCCAGATGTTGTCACCCATGCCGATCTCGTCGCCGTAGTACAGGATCGGCGAGCCGGGCAACGAGAGCAGCAGCGCGGTGAACAGTTCGATCTGGTTGCGGTCGTTGTCGAGGAGCGGGGCCAGACGCCGGCGGATGCCGATGTTGGCGCGCATGCGCGGGTCCTTGGCGTACTCCGCGTACATGTAGTCGCGCTCTTCGTCGGTGACCATTTCGAGCGTGAGCTCGTCGTGGTTGCGCAGGAAGATGCCCCACTGGCAGCCGGACGGGATGGCCGGTGTCTTGGCCAGGATCTCGGAGACCGGGTAACGGGACTCGCGGCGCACGGCCATGAAGATCCGCGGCATGACCGGGAAGTGGAACGCCATGTGGCACTCGTCGCCGCCGGCGGAGTAGTCGCCGAAGTAGTCGACGACGTCCTCGGGCCACTGGTTGGCCTC
>NZ_BAABCQ010000410.1:0-703 GCF_039539045.1 Streptomyces marokkonensis | reverse complement strand
GTCCTCCTGGCGGCGCCGGCACCGCGAGCAGTCCGCCGTCGACACCTGGCGCTACCACGAGACGTGGAAGCGACTGGGTGGGCTCGCCCCGGCCGGCACCGGCGGCACCTGGCTGGTGGCCGTGCCCCAGGAGGAGGACGAGCGGACGGCAGCGGCCCTCGCCGCGCTCGGCGCCCGTGGCGCCACGCTGAGGACGGTGGCCGTCGGCGCGACGACCGAGCGCACCGCTCTCGCCGGCGAGCTGGCCGGAGTGGGCCCGGTCGAAGGTGTGCTGTCCCTGTTCCTCACCGGTGACCCGGTACTGCCCACCCTGCTCCTCGTCCAGGCCCTGGGAGACGCGGGCCTCGACGCCCCGCTGTGGTGCCTCACCTCGGGCGCGGTGGCCGTGAGCGGCTCCGACACCGTACGCGACGCCCGGCACGCCCAGGTCTGGGGGCTGGGCCGCACCGCCGCCCTGGAACAGCCCCGGCGCTGGGGCGGCCTGATCGACCTTCCGGAGACCCTCGACGACCAGGCCGCCGGCCATCTGGCCGGCGTACTCAGGCAGGTGCTGACGGGACGCTGGGAAGAGGACCAGCTCGCCGTCCGCGCCTCCGGCGTCTTCGCCCGGCGGCTGGAACACGCACCGGCACGGGCCGCCACCCGCCGGTGGTCGCCGCGTGGCACGGTGCTGATCACGGGTGGTACGGGTGCGCTGGGCGGG
>NZ_BAABCQ010000409.1:0-731 GCF_039539045.1 Streptomyces marokkonensis | reverse complement strand
CCAGGTTGTCCTCGGTGATGACCGGTTGCGGTTTGAAGGAGACGACCTGTTCCCGCAGATCGATCATCGGATAGACGCGGTCGATGTACGGGATGACGAGGTTGAGGCCGGGTTTCAGTGTGCGGAGATAGCGGCCGAGCCGTTCGACATTACGGGCGCGGGCCTGCGGCACGATGCGCACCGCCCGCACCACGGTGAACACCGCGAGAAGCGCGACGATCACACCGGCGACGAGAAACGCCGAGGCTTCCATGGTCACTCCCGGGGGTAGACGAGGGCGGTGGACCCACTGATCTCCATGACGTCGACCGTCTTTCCTCGAGGAATCACCAGCGTCTCGTCGTAGGAACGGGCCGTCCATTCCTCACCGCCGATACGGACCCGGCCCTCCATGCCCGTCACCTCGGAGACGACGTAGGCGGCCTGGCCCACCAGGGCGTCCACACCGAACCGCTCCGTCTGGGGCTGGAGGACGTGACGCAGCGCGACGGGGCGCACGAAGAGAACGGTGACCGTGGCGACGACGGTGAAAACGAGGAACTGGAAAGGCGGTGAGAGTCCGGCCGCCGCGGATCCGGCCGTGATCAGCGCGGCCGCACCCAGCATTCCGAGCGCGGCGGTGAGGGTGAAGATCTCCGCAACGATCAGAACCGCCGCGACGATCAACCAGATCAGCCATGGATCCATGACGACCCCCTCCTGGACGGTGCGGGTGCGCGAATGGCTGGACC
>NZ_BAABCQ010000408.1:0-762 GCF_039539045.1 Streptomyces marokkonensis | reverse complement strand
GCTTTTCACGTGTGGGCCCAGGGCCGGCACGGGCAGCGCGGGACAGCGCCCAGGTCCCGGCGACCAATTACTGACGGAAAAGGTTGCCCACCGAGCGAAAGGTCACACCCGCCTGCGGCAGGGCCGTCGGCGGCCCGCCACTCACACCTGCTGGTCTGCGGATTTGCGGTCCGCTCGGGGATCGTGCCCGCACAGCACCTCGTGCGGCCGAACCGTCGATCAGAGGGCGTACAGTACTCTGATCCAGCCGTTAACCTGCACTCCTTGTGCCTCTCATGTCCCGTTCTGGTCACCGCCACGGGACGCGATTGAGTCTGATCGATAGTCCAGGAGCCCCAAGCATGTCCTTTGCGAATGGAAACACTTCGCCGAAGATCAGCGTCGTCGTACCCGTTTACAAGGTCCAGGGATACCTTCGCGCATGCTTGGATTCCATCCTCTCGCAGTCGTTCGACAATTTCGAAGTCATCGCCATCAATGACTTCTCACCCGACGCCTGCGGTCGAATTCTCGATGAATACTCAGCTGCGGACGACCGTGTCGTACCCGTACACCTCACCGAGAACCAAGGAATAGGAAAGGCGCGGGACACCGGCGCACTGAAGGCCCGCGGCGAGTACATCCTTTTCCTGGACAGCGACGACACTCTCGCCGAGGGCGCGCTGCAAGCCATGGCGGACCGTCTCCAGGAGACCGGCGATCCGGATATCCTGCTACTCAATCACGTCCGCACTTACTGGAACAACCGCGTCCAGGAAAGCG
>NZ_BAABCQ010000407.1:0-776 GCF_039539045.1 Streptomyces marokkonensis | reverse complement strand
AGGCTTAGCTTCCGGGTTCGAAATGTAACCGGGCGTTTCCCCTACGCTATGACCACCGAAACACTATGAAACAGACAACCAGCCACCCCGTGACCATGGGGCGGGATTGTTCGTGGTTTCAGAACCAACACAGTGGACGCGAGCAACTGAGGACAAGCCCTCGGCCTATTAGTACCGGTCACCTCCACACCTTGCGGTGCTTCCAGATCCGGCCTATCAACCCAGTCGTCTACTGGGAGCCTTAACCCCTCAAGGGGGTGGGAGTCCTCATCTCGAAGCAGGCTTCCCGCTTAGATGCTTTCAGCGGTTATCCCTCCCGAACGTAGCCAACCAGCCATGCCCTTGGCAGGACAACTGGCACACCAGAGGTTCGTCCGTCCCGGTCCTCTCGTACTAGGGACAGCCCTTCTCAAGACTCCTACGCGCGCAGCGGATAGGGACCGAACTGTCTCACGACGTTCTAAACCCAGCTCGCGTACCGCTTTAATGGGCGAACAGCCCAACCCTTGGGACCGACTCCAGCCCCAGGATGCGACGAGCCGACATCGAGGTGCCAAACCATCCCGTCGATATGGACTCTTGGGGAAGATCAGCCTGTTATCCCCGGGGTACCTTTTATCCGTTGAGCGACGGCGCTTCCACAAGCCACCGCCGGATCACTAGTCCCGACTTTCGTCCCTGCTCGACCCGTCGGTCTCACAGTCAAGCTCCCTTGTGCACTTACACTCAACACCTGATTGCCAACCAGGCTGAGGGAACCTTTGGGCGCCTCCGTT
>NZ_BAABCQ010000406.1:0-781 GCF_039539045.1 Streptomyces marokkonensis | reverse complement strand
ATCCGGTGGTGATCGTGGGGATGGGGTGTCGTTATCCGGGCGGGGTGAGTTCGCCGGAGGATCTTTGGCGGTTGGTGGTGGAGGGCCGGGAGGGCGTGAGCGGTTTCCCGGTGGACCGTGGCTGGGATCTGGAGAATCTTTACGATCCTGATCCTGAGCATGCGGGTACGTCGTATGTGCGTGAGGGTGGGTTCCTGCATGAGGCGGGGGCGTTCGATCCTGGTTTCTTCGGGATCTCGCCGCGTGAGGCGTTGGCGATGGATCCGCAGCAGCGGTTGTTGCTGGAGGCGTCGTGGGAGGCGTTCGAGCATGCGGGGATTGTGCCGGAGAGCCTGCGGGGTGCGCGGGCGGGTGTGTATGCGGGGTTGATGTATCACGATTATGTGCAGCAGTTGGCGGGGGCCGGCGATGAGGTGGAGGGGTTCGTCGGGAACGGTAACGCGGGGAGTGTGGCCTCGGGCCGGATCGCGTACACGCTGGGTCTTGAGGGTCCGGCGGTGACGGTGGACACGGCGTGTTCGTCGTCGTTGGTGGCTCTGCATCTGGCGGCGCAGGCGTTGCGGTCGGGTGAGTGTGATCTGGCGCTGGCGGGTGGTGTTGCTGTGATGGCGACGCCGGGGGTGTTCGTGGAGTTCTCCCGTCAGCGGGGGCTGGCTCCGGATGGTCGGTGCAAGTCGTTCGCGGCGGGTGCGGATGGTACGGGCTGGGGTGAGGGTGTGGGTGTGCTGGTGCTGGAGCGTCTCTCCGATGCCCGTGTCAACGGTCACCGGGTGTTGGCGGT
>NZ_BAABCQ010000405.1:0-794 GCF_039539045.1 Streptomyces marokkonensis | reverse complement strand
CCGCTCGTTCCGGCAGTGGGCCGAGGACCACATCAAGGACTTCAGCTGACCGCCCCATGGCCGGATTCCTCATCCCGGACGCGCCGCTGCCTTCGGCACGGCACCTCAGGCTGGCGATCGTCGGGCCTGACGACTGCTGGGCTGCCGCTCTGGTGGAGGTATTCGCCACGGTAGGACGCACCGTCGAGCGGCTCTCCTGTGAGGAGTTGGCGCCGGCCAGAACGCGAGCACACCAGGCCGACGTGGCGTTCTTGACCATCCGCACGTCCCAGATGCAGTCGGTGGTCCCCCAGTTGGGCGACGCGCTGAAGGGCGTCGTCACGGTGGTATGCACGACATCGCTTCAGCATGACGAGAGCGGCTACTTCATGCAGCCCGTTCACGGCGGGAGCGCCACCGAACTGGCAAGTGAGCTTCTTCCCGGCTCCCGGGTCGTCGGAGCGTTTCAGCAGTTCGGTCCCAGTCATCTGGCACTTGCCGGCATGGGCGCTTTCGAGACCGACGTCCCCGTCATCGGAGACGACCGCGAGGCCTGTGACGTCGTGGAGGAACTGATCGACGAGTTCCGCGGACTTGAGCCGGTCTACGCCGGCGGACTGAAAGGCGCCGCCGCAATCGAAGGTCTGGCGGCGCTGATAGGAGAGGCCACCGCCGACATCGGACGGCCAGTCGGGTTCCGTCTCAGCTCAGGAGGCATCAAGATCCTCGACTGACGTGCTCGTCGCGTCAATTCGGCCTTCCCGGGCATGTCGGGCCGGCTCTTTCGCGGTGACCACGTGCCGTCAATGTGAGGT
>NZ_BAABCQ010000404.1:0-795 GCF_039539045.1 Streptomyces marokkonensis | reverse complement strand
ACGACTCCCGCGCCAACGACACCAACCCCGCATGCAACTCCGGCTCCAGCCGGAAGCGGACGAGCGCTCCGTCGTACCCGGCCACGGCGGGCCGGGGGCGGTCGGCGGGCAGGGTGATCTCGGCGGGCAGGGCGGCCAGGGTCTCGCGCCAGTGGTCGAGCTGGCGTGCCGTCTCGCTGTCGCCGTCCCCCTCCTCGCCGAGCAGCTCGCGCTGCCACAGCGCGTAGTCGGCGTACTGCACCGGCAGCGGCGCCCATCCCGGTTCCTCCCCACGGCACCGGGCATCGTAGGCCGTCATCAGGTCGCGGGCGAGGGGTGCCATGGACCAGCCGTCGCCGGCGATGTGGTGCAGGTTGAGCAGCAGCACGCACTCGGTGGGCGAGGTGCGCAGCAGGTGGGCGCGGAGCGGCAGTTCGCGGGCGAGGTCGAAGCCGGTGCGTCCCGCCTCGGTGAGTGCGGCCGGCAGTCCCTCCTCGGTGGTCTGGGCCGCGGTGAGCGGTACACGTGCCGCGTCGGGGGCGAGGATCCGCTGGTACGGCGTGCCTCCGTCGTCGGGGAAGACGGTGCGCAGGCTTTCGTGGCGGGCCACAACGTCGTCCAGGGCCACGCGCAGCGCGTCCTCGTCGAGACGGCCGGACAGCCGCAGGGCGTAGGGGATGTTGTAGGTGGGCCCCGCCCCCTCGACCTGGCTGAGGAACCACAGGCGCCACTGCGCGGGTGACAGAGGTGTCCGCTCGGGACGCTCGGCGGGGCGCAGGGGGGTGCGGGCGGCGCCCGCGGCGTCCAGGTGACGCA
>NZ_BAABCQ010000403.1:0-819 GCF_039539045.1 Streptomyces marokkonensis | reverse complement strand
CGCTCGTCACCGGCGGCATGGTCGTGCTGCATCCCGGCTTCAAGGCGGCGGCCGTGCTGCACGCGATCGCTCAGCACCGCATCAGCCGGCTCATCCTCGGTACCCCGCAGGTGTACGCGCTGGCCGAGCACCCGGACCGGGCGGCCACCGACCTGTCCAGCCTGACCGAGCTGATCTACACCGGCAGCCCCGGGGCCCCGCTCCAGCTGCGCAAGGCCCGGGAAATCTTCGGCCCCGTACTGATCCAGGTGTACGGCACGACCGAGACCGGAGTGCTCACCATGCTCCCCCCCGGCGACCACGACGACCCGCGCGCCTGCTCCACCGTGGGCCGGCCGGTGAACCCCGAGGCGTTGAGCATCCGGCACCCCGACACCGGCGCGGTGCTGCCCGTCGGCGAAGTCGGCGAGGTCTGCGCGATTCCACGCTGGCCCACGGCCGGCTACTGGCACGAGCCGAAACTCACCGCGGCACTCGTCCGTGACGGCTGGGTGCGCACCGGCGACCTCGGGCAGCTCGACACCGACGGCTACCTGCACCTGAGCGGCCGGCTCGCGAACATGATGAAGGTCAAGGGAATCCGCATCCACCCCGAGCAGGTGGAGAAGGTACTCAGGCAGGCCCCGGGCGTGTCCCAGGCCGCGGTGTGCGGGGTCGAGGACGCCGACCGGGTGGAGCACATCTACGCCGCCGTCGTGCCCGAGCCCGGCGCCGACCTGGATCCCCAGGAACTGCGCCGTCACGTCGCCGAGGCACTGTCCGACACCTACGTCCCCAGCCTGATCGACATCCGCCGGAAACTGCCGACGACCGGCTGGG
>NZ_BAABCQ010000402.1:0-825 GCF_039539045.1 Streptomyces marokkonensis | reverse complement strand
CACCCGCGCACCCACCGCCGACAACGACACCCCCGACCACGCGAACGGCAGACCCACACCGCCCTCGACCGCCTCCGGGTCACCATCGGCAGCGAGCCCGATCGCGTGCAAGGCTGCGTCCAGCAGCGCCGGATGCAACCCGAAGCCCTCGGCGTCCGCGCCCTCGGGCAGCACGACCTCGGCGAAGACATCACCGCCCTGTCGCCAGGCCGAACGCAGTCCCTGGAACAGCGGCCCGTACTCGTAGCCCGAATGGGCGAGTTCCTCGTACAGAGTGTCGATCGTCACCGCCTGTGCGCCCGCCGGCGGCCACTGGGCCAGTTCTTCCGTCACCGGCGCGGCAACCTCGGCCAACACACCGCTCGCGTGCCGCGTCCAGACTCCGTCCGCGGCATCGGAGGGACGCGAGTACATCGTGAGCTCGCGTCGTCCGGACTCGTCGGCCGCGGCGACCGCGACCTGGACGGCGACCGCGCTCTGGTCGGCGAAGACCAGCGGAGCCTCGATGGTGAGCTCTTCCACCAGGCCGCATCCGACCTGGTCAGCTGCGTGCAATGCCAGTTCCACGAACGCGGTGCCCGGCAGCAGCAATGAACCCCACACCGCGTGATCCGCCAGCCACGGATGCGTCTCGACCGACAGCCGTCCGGTCAGCAGGACGACGCCATCGGTACCCGCGAGACCGACCGCACCCGACAGCAGCGCGTGGTCGACCGAGTCGAGTCCTGCGGACGCCATGTCCAGGTTCCCCTGCCCGAGGGCGCCACTCAGCCAGTAGCGCTCGCGTTGGAAGGGGTAGGTGGGCAGGTCCACGTGGGTCGTGGG
>NZ_BAABCQ010000401.1:0-837 GCF_039539045.1 Streptomyces marokkonensis | reverse complement strand
AAACGCGCCGAGTCAATCAAGGAACACCAAGCCCAGCGAGGTTAAACGCCAAGCTTAGAAGCCGTATCTCAACCGAACGTGATCCCTTGATTCCTGCTGGTCAGGCATGGTTTCGCTCGGGTTGAGGGAGGCATCGCGACGTCTTGTGTCCGCTTCATGGTCGAGGGGTGCGCGGTGGCGTCGGTGCTGGGAATGCTGGAGGAGCGAGAGGCGGCTGCCCGCGTGCGGGTGGAGGGCTTGCGGGAGGAAGTCGCGCGGTTGGCTGAGGCGTTGGAGGCCGCGGAGATCGAGCTGGACCGGCGGGTGATCGCGCGGGAGGAACTGATCGAGGCCCTGGCAGTGTCTGCGGCCGAGTCCACTGCCGTGACCACGACCGAGGCGGAGGAGGAAGCGGCACCGCCGCTCGCCCCGGTGCCCGGCTCGACGGTGCCGCCCTGGCGGGAAGGGCTGCCGGTGAAGTTTCCCCGTGATCCCGGACACGTGATCGTTATGCCGCGAGGGTGTGCTGCTGCCGCTGCCTGGTCTCGGCCGGGGTGAGATAGCCGAAAGTCCGGTGCTTGCGCAGGCGGCGGCGGTTGTAGAAGGTCTCGATGAAGGAGAAGACCTCAGCTCGGGCAGTGGCCCGGTCGGGCCAGGTGCGGGTGCCGATCTCCTCTTTGAGTAGGGCCCAGAAACTCTCCGCGGCGGCGTTGTCGAAGCACGATCCGGTCCGCCCGCAGCTGCCTCGCAGTCCCAACCCACGTATTCGGTCGCGGAATTGGGCCGATGTGTATTCGCTGCCGCGATCGCTGTGGACCACGCAGCCGGGCTCGAGTCCGCCCTGGCCGTGGGCCATGT
>NZ_BAABCQ010000400.1:0-838 GCF_039539045.1 Streptomyces marokkonensis | reverse complement strand
AAGGCTGTCATCCCCGCGGCCGGGCTTGGTACCCGGTTCCTGCCGGCCACCAAAGCCACTCCCAAGGAGATGCTGCCGGTCGTCGACAAGCCGGCGATCCAGTACGTGGTCGAAGAGGCCGTGACCGCCGGCCTCGGAGACGTCCTCATGGTCACCGGGCGCAACAAGCGTCCCCTGGAGGACCACTTCGACCGCAACTACGAACTGGAGTCCGCCCTCCAGAAGAAGGGCGACGCGAGCCGGCTGGCCAAGGTCCAGGAGTCCAGCGACCTCGCGATGATCCACTACGTCCGCCAGGGCGACCCCAAGGGCCTCGGCCACGCCGTGCTGTGCGCCGCCCCGCACGTCGGCGACGAGCCCTTCGCGGTGCTGCTCGGCGACGACCTGATCGACCCGCGCGACCCACTGCTGCAGCGCATGGTCGAGGTCCAGGCACAGTACGGCGGCAGCGTCATCGCGCTCATGGAGGTCGCGCCCGAGCAGATCCACCTCTACGGCTGCGCGGCGGTGGAGGCGACCGACGACGGCGACGTCGTCAGGATCGGCGGACTGGTCGAGAAGCCCGACCCGGCCGACGCGCCCTCCAACTACGCCATCATCGGCCGCTACGTCCTCGACCCGCACATCTTCGACATACTCCGCAAGACCGAGCCGGGCCGCGGCGGCGAGATCCAGCTGACCGACGCCCTCCAGCAGCTCGCCGAGGACGAGAAGGTCGGCGGACCGGTGCACGGCGTCGTCTTCAAGGGCCGCCGCTATGACACCGGTGACCGCGGCGACTACCTGCGTGCCATTGTCAGACTCGCGTGCGAACGTGAAGACCTGGGCCCGGACTTCC
>NZ_BAABCQ010000399.1:0-841 GCF_039539045.1 Streptomyces marokkonensis | reverse complement strand
TCGGCGAACACCTCGTCCCCACGCCGCCAAGCAGCCCTCAACCCCTGGAACGACGGCCCATAAACAAACCCCGCCCCCGCATACACCCCATACAGATCCGACACATCGACAGAAACCGCATCACGCGGCGGCCACTCGACGAGCAGTTCAGACACGGCCTGCGGCTCGTCGGCGGTCATCTCGCCCACCGCATGGCACGTCCAGGACTCGTCCAGTTCGGTGCCGTCCGGGCGTGAGTACACGCTCACCGCCCGCCGCCCCGAATCCCCCGCACCACTCACCACGACCTGCACCTGCACGCCGCCCCGCTCCGGAATCACCAACGGCGCCTGCAACGTCAACTCATCAACCCGCGGACAACCAACCTGCTCCCCCGCCCGCAACACCAACTCCACAAACGCCGTACCCGGCAACAACACCACACCCTGCACCACATGATCCGCCAACCACGGATGCGAACGCACCGACAAACGCCCCGTCAGCACCAGACCGTCACCCTCGGCCAACACCACCACCGCACCCAACAACGGATGCTCCGCAGCACCCAACCCCAGACGCCCCACATCAGCGCCCCCACGCACCCCACCCAACACCCGAGGCCAAAAACGCACACGCTCGAAGGCATACGTCGGCAGATCGACACGGCAAGCACCTGTGCCGGCGAAGTACGCCGACCAGTCAACTGCCGTCCCCCGTACAAAGAGATCGGCCAGAGAGGTGACCAGCGAACCCGGCTCCTCACGGTCTTTCCGGAGCACAGGTACGCAGGTGATCGCGCCGGTGTCAGAGGTGACGCAGTCCTGCGCCATCGCGGACAGCACACCGTCCGGACCCAGCTCCA
>NZ_BAABCQ010000398.1:0-853 GCF_039539045.1 Streptomyces marokkonensis | reverse complement strand
CGGGTGCGGGTGCGGGTGCGGGTCGTCGTCTGGTGGTGGTGACGCGTGGTGCTGTGGGTGTGGATGCCGGGTGGGGTGCGGTTGATCCGGTGGGTGCTGCGGTGTGGGGGCTGGTGCGGTCGGCGCAGGTGGAGAATCCGGGCCGGATCGTGTTGCTGGACGTTGCGGGTGATGAGCCGGTGCCTGTGGGGGGAGGTCTGGCCGGGGTGTTGGCTCTGGGTGAGTCGGAGGTGGCGGTGCGGTCGGGTGGGGTGTGGGTGCCGCGTCTGGTGCGCCTGCCGGCGCAGGCGGCGGCCTCGTCGTCCGGGAGTGTCTTCCGTGAGGGTGGGACTGTGCTGGTCACGGGTGGTACTGGAACGTTGGGTGCGGTGGTGGCCCGGCATTTGGTGGGCGTTCATGGTGTGCGGAGTCTTGTGCTGGTGAGTCGGCGTGGGTTGGGGGCGTCGGGCGCTGCGGAGTTGAAGGCGGAGTTGGAGGGTGCGGGTGCGTTGGTGAGGGTCGTGGCGTGTGATGTCGGTGACTCTGCCGCGTTGGCTGGTCTGTTGGCGGGGGTGCCGGAGGATGCGCCGCTGTCGGGTGTGGTGCACACGGCGGGTGTTTTGGACGACGGTGTCTTCGGTGGGTTGTCGCCGGAGCGGTTGGCGTCGGTGTTCCGTCCGAAGGTGGATGCGGCGCTGGCCTTGCACGAGGCCACTCGGGGTCTGGATCTGGATGCGTTCATTCTGTATTCCTCTGCGTCGGGTGTGCTTGGTGGTCCGGGTCAGGGCAACTACTCGGCGGCCAATGCTTTCCTGGATGCTTTTGCGCAGTGGCGTCGGACGCAGGGTCTGCCCGCCGTCTCGCTGGCCTGGGG
>NZ_BAABCQ010000397.1:0-880 GCF_039539045.1 Streptomyces marokkonensis | reverse complement strand
GGCCCTCCGATCTTACGAATGACCAGAGCAACCACCCTTGAAAGGTAGGACACCGCCATGAAGCCGCTGCTCGTAAAGAGACACGGGAAAACGGCTTCGGCCGGTCCCGGACCAGCCGCCCCCCTCATACGGTTCGCCGTCTCCGGCGGCGGTGTCGGAGTCCTCTCCAGCCTCGCGGTACCACTACTGGCCACGACCCTGCCCTGGGCCCTCTCGAACGCGATCGTCACCACCCTCTCCACCCTGCTGTGCACCGAACTCCACGCCCGCTTCACCTTCGCCACGGGACGCGCCGCCGGACGACGGGAGCACTGGCAGTGCACGGCCTCGGCAACCGCCGCCTACCTGGCCACCGGCACAGCCGTCCACCTCCTGCACCTGGTCCAGCCCTCCGCCGGCCTCCTGACCGAACAGGCCGTCTACCTCGCCGCCTCGGGCCTCGCCGGCACGGGCCGCTTCCTCCTCCTGCGCCACTACGTCTTCACCAGCCACCCCGCCCCAAGCACCCAGCCATCCACACGACAGGGGACAGCGGCCCCACCCGCCCCCGCAACAGCACCCGCGTAGACGCGTACGACAGACAGCCAACCCCACTCCCCCACCCGGCACCCCCACCAGGACGCCGATCCCCCACTACCCGGCCGGCCACCCGACTCCCACCCCGTGCCGACAACCGCCGCACACCGCCCACCCCGACCCAATCCCCCCACCCACACAGCACACCGACACCCTCCTCCAGCCCGACACCCTCACCCGCCCAGAACACGACTCCCGCCAGGCAGGCCCTCCCGGCGGCAGCACGCTCCCCACGTGCGGCGAATGAACCCGGCATAGCGTTCACCCCCAGCCTGTTGCAACGAAACGGTGGACGCTATTGCGT
>NZ_BAABCQ010000396.1:0-881 GCF_039539045.1 Streptomyces marokkonensis | reverse complement strand
GTAGGACACCGCCGAACAATCTTTGGAAAGGACCCCTGGTCCCCAGCGTACAGCTGGGGGCCAGGGGTCCTTTCGTTTTTCCAGGACGCACCGGGTACCCGGCTGCGTGAGAATGACCTGCAGTACCGAAGACAGGAGTCACCGATGTCCACCAACTCTCCCGACGACCGACCGGAGCGCGACCAGCGGCGACGGGACAGTGGTGACCGTGGTGACCGGAGCGGTCCGCGCGGCGACCGTGGTGGGTTCCGCCGTGACAGCCGTGGAGATGACCGCGGTGGGCAGCGCGGTGGCTTCCGGCGGGATGACCGGCGTGACGACAGCCGTGGTGGTGGCGGGTACGGGCGTCGTGACGACCGTGACCGTGGTCCGCGTCGTGACGAGCGGGGTGGCGACCGTCCGTCCTTCCGTCGTGACGACCGCGGTGACCGTGGTGACCGCCCCTCCTTCCGTCGCGATGAGCGGAGTGGGGACCGTCCTTCCTTCCGCCGGGATGATCGCGACGAGCGGGGTGGCTTCGGCCGGCGCGACGACAGCCGTGGAGATGACCGCGGTGGGCAGCGCGGTGGCTTCCGGCGGGATGACCGGCGTGACGACAGCCGTGGTGGTGGCGGGTACGGGCGTCGTGACGACCGTGACCGTGGTCCGCGTCGTGACGAGCGGGGTGGCGACCGTCCGTCCTTCCGTCGTGACGACCGCGGTGACCGTGGTGACCGCCCCTCCTTCCGTCGCGATGAGCGGAGTGGGGACCGTCCTTCCTTCCGCCGCGATGATCGTGACGAGCGGGGTGGCTTCGGCCGGCGTGACGACAGCCGTGGTGGTGGCGGGTACGGGCGTCGTGACGACCGTGACCGTGGTCCGCGTCGTGACGAGCGGGGTGG
>NZ_BAABCQ010000395.1:0-896 GCF_039539045.1 Streptomyces marokkonensis | reverse complement strand
ACCGCCGGCCATGACCAGCGCGGTGACGGTGCAGGCGATCGCCTTCTTGAGAGCCATGCGAATTTCCTCCTGAGTGGGGTCTGTCGTACTAGAGGCAGGCGAATCTCATTGAGGGCATCGCCCGCGCTCGGCGGTGACCGCGTCTCGCGGCTGCCAATCCGTACTCCGGCAGCACTTTCCGAACGCGACTACTCAATGAACGAAGTCGCGGACCGGTGGGTGTTGCTCCGACGGAGTGAAGCCGTTATTCGTGGGTCCGGGACGTGGTCGACGATTCTTCATGATGATCGGAACAGTCGATGGTAGTGCCCGAAACCGATGCGATCGGAAGGTCGAGGACTTCGATGTTCACGCAGGAGAGGATCTGGGTGTTGTTCACGAACCTCGCGTCTTCTTCTCCCGCGTGAGCGGTGCCGGCCTGCAGGGCTGCCAGGGGCACCGCACACAGCGAGAGAATGGCCAGACGAGTGCTCAGCATTCCTCGGGTCCTGTCTGAGTCGGGGACGGGGGCTGTGGCACCTGCGCGGGACAATGAAGTCCTCCTCGGTCGCAGTTGCCTGCGGCCGAACAATACTGAGCGTGCAGGTGGAGGCAAAGAAATGCGAGACCTGGTAGCCCGATGGCGTCGACGGGAGACGGCGTCCGGCGATCGCGGTCCGCAATTCACTCCGTTGGAGCAGAACTCGCGGGGTATGGATTCGTTGCATTGATAGTCGAACGGAAAACACGGTCAAGTCCGGCTGTGAACATCCGAGTCCGGCGCAACCGCCGATTGCGTGAAGCCCTTCAGTGGGCGCACGCCTTCGGTGATCACACACCCCACTCAGGAGGAAACCCGCATGGCTCTCAAGAAGGCGCTCGCCTGCACCGTCACCGCGCTCGTCATGGCCGGCGGC
>NZ_BAABCQ010000394.1:0-904 GCF_039539045.1 Streptomyces marokkonensis | reverse complement strand
CAGAGGAAGTAGCACCAGGTGGCAAGCAAGTACCGAAGCGGGTGCACCGAGGAGTTCAAGCGGGACGCGATCGCGCTCGTCGACTCCTCGGGCAAGACGGTCACCACCGTCGCCCGGGAACTCGGAATCAGCTCGAGTCCCTGCGCGGCTGGTACCGCAAGGCCAAGGCCGACCGGGGCGAGGGCGAGTCCGGTGAGCTGACCAGCGCCGAGCGCGAGGAGCTCAAGCGGCTGCGCAAGGAGGTCCGCGAACAGCAGCAGACGATCGAGATCCTGAAAAAAGCGACGGCCTTCTTCGTGAAGGAGAACGACCGGTGAGCGAGCTGTACCGGTTGATCCGTGCGGAGAAGGCGACGTACCCGATCGTCCTGCTGTGCCGGGTGCTGAATGTCGCCCGCTCCTCCTACTACGCCTGGTGCGAGGGCGCGGCGGCCCGCCGTGCCCGGCAAGCCGCCGACGATGCGCTCGCGCACGAGATCACCTTGGTGCACATCGCCTCCCGCCACCCTACGGTGTCCCGCGCATCCACGCCGAACTACGCCGCCTGGGACGGCGGGTGAACCGCAAGCGCATCGCCCGTGTGATGCGTGAGCGCGACATCCGTGGTGTCACCCGACGCAGACGGCGTTCGCTGACCCGGCCCGACAAGAAGGCGAAGCCGGCCCCGGACCTGATCGGCCGCGACTTCCACGCCGAGCGGCCCGGCATCAAGCTGGTCGGCGACATCACCTGCCTGCCCACCGCCGGAGGCTGGCTCTCCTCGCCTGCTGGCTGGATCTGGCCACTCGCGAGGTCGTCGGCTACGCCATGGCCGACCACCACCGCGCCGAACTCGTCGTCGCCGCTCTCGACATGGCCCACGGCCAGGGCGGACTCGAGCCCGGCTGCGTGGTCCACAGCGATCG
>NZ_BAABCQ010000393.1:0-912 GCF_039539045.1 Streptomyces marokkonensis | reverse complement strand
AGAGAGCATCTGATCTAGATAGGGGATGTTCTGACATGTTTGTGTGACCGGCGGCGTTGGCGGTCGTTGCACCGTGTGTGAGTGCTCGCCGTCCATACCGCAGTGATGTGTCCGATGCTCGCTGGGCTCTGATCGAACCGGTCTTCACCGCCTGGCGGGCGAGACGGACTGGCCCCGGTACGGCGGCCCGGGTGCACGACCTACGAGAGATCGTCAACGCGATCCTCTACGTCAACCGCACCGGCATCCCATGGGAGTACCTGCCTCATGACTTCCCGCCGTACAAGACCGTCTACGACTACTACGCGAAGTGGGAAGCGGACGGCACGACCCAGCAGGTCCACGACCTGTTACGTGACAAGACCCGCCGAGCCCATGGCCGCAGTGCCGAGCCGACCGCGGCCGTGGTCGACGCCCAGAGCGTCAAGACCTCGGCAAACGTGTCCGAGACCAGCCAGGGCATCGACGCCGGCAAGAAGATCAAAGGACGCAAACGGCACCTGATCACGGACACGCTCGGTCTCGTGCTGGCCGTCCTCATCACTGCCGCGAACGTGCACGACACCACTGGCGGCAAGCTCCTGCTCGACGACGTGGCCACGAACCACCCCAGTGTGTCCAAGGTCTGGGCCGACGGCGGATACCAGAGCAGCATCTTCAACCACGGTGCCCTGCTCGGCATCGACGTGGAGGTAGTGCAGCGGCCTCGAGCCAAAGGGTTCGAGCCGCTGCCGAAACGCTGGGTGATCGAGCGGACCTTCGGCTGGCTGATGCAGCACCGCCGGCTGGCCCGGGACTACGAAGCCCTGCCCCAGAGATCCCGCGCAATGATCCACTGGGCGATGGCTAACAAAATGTCCCGCGAACTGACGGGAGAATCTACGCCTACCTGGCGAATCGAAACGGACATGA
>NZ_BAABCQ010000392.1:0-930 GCF_039539045.1 Streptomyces marokkonensis | reverse complement strand
AACGAGACAGGGGCGCAGCGTCCCGGGACCCGCTGCATGTGGACGCTGTTATGGCATATCTGCCCGAGGTGAATGAGAATCGTGACCTCTCATGGCTGATAAACCAGGGCCGCAGGTCTGCGACCGCTAAGACCTGTCCCGCAACTGCTGGTCAGGGGTGAGTGATCTTGTCGTGTTTGGTGTGATCACGGCGTCGCAGCCCTCCTGGATACCCCCTTCAGCGGGCTGGGCCCGCGCCGGTTCGGCGAACTGATCACCGCCCTCCGGCGGGAAGGTGCGGACCCGGTGCGCAAGGGTCGGCCGTGGAGTCTGCCGCCGGAGGACCGCGTCCTGCTGGTCGCCGCCTACTGGCGCACAAACCTGACCCTGCGGCAGCTGGCGCCGCTCTTCGGGATATCGAAGTCCGCGGCCGACCGCATCATCGACCACCTCGGCCCATCGCTCGCCCTCCGGCAACACAAGCGATTCCGCGAGGACACCGTGCTGATCGTCGACGGCCTGGTCCCCATCCGCGACCACAACGTCGGCGAACAGTCCAAGAACTACCGGTACTCCACGAACCACCAGGTCGTCATCGACGCGGACACCCGGCTGGTCGTCGCGGTCGGCCGTCCGCTGCCCGGCAACCGCAACGACTGCAAGGCGTGGGAGCTGTCCGGCGCGAAGGCCGCCGTCGGCAGGACCACGGTCATCGCGGACGGCGGCTACCGGGGCACCGGCCTGGTCATCCCGCACCGCCGTGAAACCCGGCCAGAGCGAACTGGAGCCCATGGAAAGAGGAGCACAACGCCTCGCACCGCAAGGTCCGCGCCCGCGTCGAGCACGCCTTCGCACGGATGAAGACCTGGAAGATCCTCCGCGACTGCCGCCTCAAAGGTGACGGTTTCCACCACGCCATGCTCGGCATCGCGCGCATGCACGACCTCGCCC
>NZ_BAABCQ010000391.1:0-949 GCF_039539045.1 Streptomyces marokkonensis | reverse complement strand
GCGGCGAATGCGTTCTTGGACGCGCTCGCGGAGGTGCGTCGTGGTGAGGGTTTGGCGGGTCAGTCACTGGCCTGGGGCCCATGGGACGAAGGCGGCATGCTGGAGCGGCTCGGTGACGCCGATGCGCAGCGCATGGCGCGGGACGGCCTGGTGCCGCTGGTTCCCGCGGACGGTCTCGCCCTGTTCGACGCGGCCCACGGTATGGTTCGGGCCGCCCTCCTGGCCGTCAAGCTCGACGTCCCCGCCCTGCGCCGGAGCGCCGGCACAGGCACGCTGCCCGCACTGCTGCGGAGCTTCGCTCAGGGCAACCGGCGGCGCGCGGCCCGTGCCGGTGGCAGCGGATCGACGCTTGCGGAGCGTCTCGCGGCGGTGCCCACGAGCGAACGGGCCGCCCTGGTCGATGAAATGGTCAGATCGCAGGTCGCAATAGTGCTGGGCCATGCGTCCGGGGACGCGATCGCGGCGGGGCAGGCGTTCAAGGAACTCGGCTTCGACTCGCTCACGGCGCTCGAACTGCGGAACAGGCTCGTGTCGGCGACCGGCCTGCGCCTGCCGGCCACCTTGGTCTTCGACTACCCGAGCCCTGCGGCGATGGCCGACTTCCTGCTGGCCGAGGCACTGGGAACCGTCGAGGAGATCACCGTCGGCGCGACGGTGGCGGTAGCTGACGACGAGCCGATCGCCATCGTAGGCATGAGCTGTCGCTACCCGGGCGCGGTCGCCGGGCCGGACGACCTATGGCGGCTGGTGGCCTCGGGAGGGGACGGGATCTCCGGGTTCCCCACCGACCGGGGATGGGACGTCGCAGGACTGTTCGACAGCGATCCCAGTCAAGTGGGGACGTCGTACGCGGCTGAGGGCGGGTTTCTGTACGACGCCTCGCAGTTCGATGCGGGCTTCTTCGGTATCTCGCCGCGTGAGGCGCTGGCAATGGACCCGCAGCAGCGGC
>NZ_BAABCQ010000390.1:0-965 GCF_039539045.1 Streptomyces marokkonensis | reverse complement strand
ACCACTCCACCCGGAACAACGACTCACCGGCACCGGATACCTTCAACTCCTCACCAGAGACCACCCGCAGCACCAACGACTCCACCGACGCGACCGGAACCCCCGCCCCGTCGGCGAGGTCCAGCGACAGCGCCTCAGGCCCCGACGACGTCAGCCGCACCCGCAACGACGACGCACCCGACGCGTACAGCGACACACCACTCCACGCGAACGGCAGGAACAACCCCTCACCATCGGACTCCTCCGCACCCGAGAACGCCCCGGCATGCAACGCCGCGTCCAGCAACGCCGGATGCAGACCGAAACCGCCAGCCACTTCCTCCTCGCCCGACGGCAGAGCGACCTCGGCGAAGACCTCCCCCTCGCGCTTCCAGACGGCGCGCAGCCCCTGGAACACCGGCCCGTAGCCGTATCCACGGCCGGCCAGCTCCTCGTACAGGTCGGTCACGTCCACGGCCACCGCGCCCTCCGGCGGCCACACAGCCAGTTCCTGTCCGGCCGTCGGCGCATCCGTGCCGAGCTGTCCGCTCGCGTGACGTGTCCAGTCGGCGCCGGACTCGGCGTCGTCGGGCCTCGAGTACACCGCGACGGGACGCACCCCGTCCCTTTCCTCGCCCACCGAGACCTGGACGCGTACCGCGCCCTGGTCGGGGACCACGAGCGGGGCCTCGATCACCAGCTCGCGCAGGGTGCTCGCGCCGACCTCGTCGCCCGCGCGGATCGCCAACTCCACCAACGCCGCGCCCGGCAGAAGCACCGTGCCCGACACGACGTGATCGGCGAGCCACGGCTGGGCCGCCAGCGACAGTCGGCCCGCGGCCAGAACACCGCCCGTCTCGGGCACATTCGCGACGATGTCGAGCAGCGGATGCCCTGCCGACAGGCCCGGTACGCCGTTGGAGGCCACCGGGTTCAGCCAGTAGCGCTGGTGCTGGAAGGCGTAGGTGGGCAGGTCGGTGCGGTGG
>NZ_BAABCQ010000389.1:0-1006 GCF_039539045.1 Streptomyces marokkonensis | reverse complement strand
CCGGGTCGTAGCCGGGTTTGCGGTGGATCTCGACCAGCTGCGCGAAGTCGGGCGCACGGTCGTCGTCGAGCCAGTAGTAGTACGTGAACCAGGCGTCCGGCTCCGCGACGGCGACGAGTTCGCCGGCCCGCGGATGGTCGAGATGCTGGGCCTTCTTGCCCTCGTCGTCGAGGAGTTGCTCGATCCCGGGCAGTCCCTCCAGGGCGGCGCGGGTGGCGACGAGGTCCTCGGGGCGGCGGACGTAGACGTGGGCGAGCTGGTGGTCGGCGACGGCGAAGGCGCGGGAGGCCATCGGGTCGAGGTATTCCATGCCGTCCTGGGTGTGCACCTCGAGGAGTCCGGCGCGGCGCAGGGCGCGGTTGATGTCCACGGGCCGGCTGACGGGGGTGATGCCGTACTCGGACAGCGCGACGACGGTGCGGCCCTCGGCTCGGGCGTCGTCGAGGAGCGGGGCCATCGCCGCGTCCAGGTCGGCCGCCGCCTTCAGGGAGCGTGGGTCGTCGGGGCCGAAGCGCTGGAGATCGTAGTCGAGGTGGGGGAGGTAGCAGAGCGTCAGGTCGGGATGGCGGGTGCGCATGATGTGCCGGGTCGCGTCGATGATCCACTGGCTGGAGACGAGATCCGCGCCGGGTCCCCAGAAGTGGAAGAGGGGAAAGGTCCCGAGTGCGTCGGTGAGTTCGTCGTGCAGGGCCGGGGGGCGGGTGTAGCAGTCGGGCTCCTTGCGGCCGTCGGCGTAGTAGACGGGGCGGGGGGTGACGGTGATGTCGGTGTCGGCTCCCATGGCGTACCACCAGCAGATGTTGGCGACGGTGTAGCCGGGATGGGCGCGGCGGGCGGCGTCCCAGAGCTTGTCGCCGGCGACGAGCCCGTTGTGCTGACGCCACAGCAGGACGTCGCCGAGCTCGCGGAAGTACCAGCCGTTGCCGACGATGCCGTGCTCGGACGGGTGGGTGCCGGTGAGGAAGGTGGACTGGGCGGCGCAGGTGACGGCGGGCAGGACGGTGCC
>NZ_BAABCQ010000388.1:0-1008 GCF_039539045.1 Streptomyces marokkonensis | reverse complement strand
TGCCAGTCCAGCTGGACGCCGTGGACGTGGGCCTCGGCGAGAGAGGTCATGAAGCGGTGTGCCTCGTCCTCGTTCCGCCGCAGAGTACCCAGCGCCACCGCCTCACTGCCGGCCGCGTCGAAGGTCTCCTGCAGACCCAGGCTGAGCACCGGGTGCGGGCTCACCTCGATGAACACGCCAAAACCGTCCCCGACCGCCGCGCGCACCGCCTCCTCGAACTCCACCGTCGAACGCAGGTTGCGATACCAGTAACCGGCACCCAGGCCCGTCATGTCATCCAGCAGGCCACCAGTGAGTGTCGAGTAGAACGGCACCCCGCCCGACCTCGGCGCCACACCCCCGAGCAGCCCGGCCAACTCCGCCTCGATCAGCTCCACCTGAGCCGAATGCGAGGCATAGTCCACAGCGACCTTCTTCGCCCGCACACCCCGCTCGGTACAGGACGCCACCAACTCCTCCAGCGCCCCCGACTCACCGGACACCACCACCGAAGACGGACCATTGACCGCGGCCACCGAGACACGGCCCTCCCACACCGACAACCACTCACGCACCTCCACCACCGGCAACGACACCGACACCATCCCACCGCCACCCGACAGGGCCAGCAGAGCACGCGACCTGAGCGCCACCACCCGCGCACCATCCTCCAGCGACAGACCACCCGCGACCACCGCCGCCGCGATCTCACCCTGAGAATGGCCGATCACCGCAGCAGGCTCCACCCCACACGCCCGCCACAACTCCGCAAGCGACACCATCACCGCCCACAGCACCGGCTGCACCACATCCACCCGGTCAAAACCGGGCGCACCCACCTCCTGCCGCACGACATCCAGCAGACGCCAGTCCGTGAACGGCTCCAGAACCGCCCCACACTCCGCCATCCGCCCCGCGAACACCGACGACGACTCCAACAACCCCGCCGCCATGCCCAACCACTGCGCCCCCTGCCCCGGGAACACGAACACCGGACGAACCGAAGACCCCGCCACACCCCGCACCACA
>NZ_BAABCQ010000387.1:0-1035 GCF_039539045.1 Streptomyces marokkonensis | reverse complement strand
ACAGCACCACGCGTCACCACCACCAGACGACGACCCGCACCCGCACCCGCACCCGATCCCGAGTCCGGGGTCCGCAGGAACGCCTGCACCCCACCCAACACACCAGCCGCCACCCGGCCCACCTCAACCGCACTCAGCCCCGCCGACTCCACCTCCAGCAGAACAACGTCACCCACACCATCCGCAGCCTCGCGCACAGGCACGGCCGACCACTCCACCCGGAACAACGACTCACCGGCACCGGATACCTTCAACTCCTCACCGGAGACCACCCGCAGCACCAACGACTCCACCGACGCGACCAACGCGCCTTCGCCGGCGGCGTCGAAGATGTCCAGGCGCGACGCGTCGGACCTGCCCCCGACCGGCGTCACCCGAACGCGGACGGCGGCGGATCCCGTGGCGTGCAGCGTCACTCCGTACCACTCCGCGGAGCGGCCCGTGTGGCCAGTCGCCCGGGCAGCGGCTTCCAGGAGCGCCGGATGCAGGCCGAAGCGGTCGGCCTCGGCGGCCAGTTCGTCGTCCAGGGCCAGTTCGATGTACTCCGCCTGCACGTCCCCGTCGCTCGCGGGCACGGGGGCCGCGCCGGAGGGCGTCAGCGTGCCGGCGGCGTGCCGGGTCCAGGTGTCGCCCTGCTCGGCACGGGTGTAGACGCCCACCGTGCGGTTGCCCTCGTCGTCGGGGCCTCCGACGGATACCTGCACCCGCAGGGCTCCCGTGCTCGGCAGCACGATCGGAGTGTCGATCGTCAGCTCGCGCAGGGTGCTCGTGCCGACCTCGTCGCCCGCGCGGATCGCCATGTCGACCAGGGCGGCGCCGGGCACCAGGCCCGTACCGGGCAGGGAGTCCCCGACGAGCCAGGGCTGTGCCGTACGCGACAGGCGTCCCGTGCACTGCAGGCCGCCGGTCTCGGGCACGGCCATCACCACGCTGAGGAGGGGGTGCCCCAAGGACGCGTCCGTGGCGGGAGCATCGGCGGCCAGCCAGTAGCGCTGGTGCTGGAAGGCGTAGGTGGGCAGGTCGGTGCGGTGGGCG
>NZ_BAABCQ010000386.1:0-1051 GCF_039539045.1 Streptomyces marokkonensis | reverse complement strand
GGTCCTCGGGCGAACGCACCCCGCCCGGATAACGGCACGCCATACCGACGATCGCTATGGGTTCCTGGTCCTTCTCCTCGACCTCGCGAAGGCGCTCCCGGGCCTGGCGAAGGTCCCCGGTGACGCGCTTGAGATATTCGAGAAGCCTGTCTTCGTTGCTGCTCATCCGCCTCATCCGTCCTCGGCTGTCGTCGTGGGTGGAGCGCCAAGAACTAGATGTCCTCTAGATCTTGATCAATCAGATCGAAAATGTCGTCGACCGTCGCGTCCTGGAGCCGCCGCCGCGCATCGGCCGATCCCGCGCTCTGCTCGTCGGCGGTGTTGACCAGGGTCAACAACTCCTGCAACCGCTTGCGCACCCCTGACCTGACCGTCTCCTCGGCGGCAGCGGCGGTCGTGACCACCGACTCCAGCCGGTCGAGTTCGCTGAAGACCGACAGCTCGCCCGGGCCCGTGCCGCCGAAGAGTTCGCTCTCCAGGTACCGGGCGGCCGCCTCCGGCGTCGGGTGGTCGAAGACCAGCGTCGCGGGAAGGGCCAGACCGGTGTCGGCGGTGAGCAGGTTGCGCAGTTCCACCGCGGTCAGGGAGTCGACGCCGAGGTCCCGGAACGCCAGGTCCGGTTCGACCGCCGCGGCACCGCTGTGACCGAGTACGGCCGCCGCGTGCGCGCACACCGTGTCCACGAGCAAGCGCTGCCGTTCGTCCGGGGACAGCGCGGCCAGCTTTACCTTCAGCGCGGACGGCTCGGCGCCCTGCTCACCGGGCGTCGCCGCGAGAGCGTCCCCGACCTCGGGCAGTTCACTCAGCAGCGCGCTCGGCCTGCTGACGGTGAACGGGACGACGAACCGCTCCCAGTCCACGTCCGCCACGGTGACCACGCCGTCCCCGCCGCTCAGCGCACCGTGCAGTGCGGAGATCGCCCGGTCCGGCCGCAGCGTGGTCAGGCCGCGCTGCCGCAGCCGCTCCTCGTCCCCGGTGTCGGCGACCATCCCGCCCTCGGCCCAGGGGCCCCAGGAGACGGCGGTCGCGGTGAGGCCGCGGTCGCGGCGCT
>NZ_BAABCQ010000385.1:0-1091 GCF_039539045.1 Streptomyces marokkonensis | reverse complement strand
CCCGCCCAGCGCACCCGTACCACCCGTGATCAGCACCGTGCCACGCGGCGACCACGAGCGGTCGCGTCGGACCGCGGGCAGACGCGCCAGGCGCCGTGCGAACACGCCGCGGTCGCGGATCACGACCTGGTCCTCGGCCCGCTGGCCGAGCACCGCGACGAGTCGGCCGACGGCCCGGCCGCCCGCCGCGCCGGGCAGGTCCACCAGACCGCCCCAACGCCGGGACTGCTCCAGCGCCGCCACCCGGCCCAGGCCCCACACCTGGCTCTGGTACGGATCCGCCGGCTCGTCGGCGGGGCTCACGCCCACCGCGTTCCGGGTCGCGCACCACAGCGGGGCGTCGAGGCCCGCGTCTCCCAGGGCCTGCACGAGCAGGACGGACAGCGCGACCCCGTTGGTCAGTGCGGGTGCCGCCGGGGCGGCCTCACCGTCGACGGCGAGCAGCGACAGGACTCCCGCCACACTCCGGCCGCCGGCCGCCCGGACGAGCCGGGCCGTCAGTTCCTCACGGCCGGTGGCCGGATCGATCGGGACCGGCAGCGCGGTCAGGCCCCGCTCGGCCAGCCCGCGCAGCCACGCGGCGCTCCACGTGTCGCCGGGCAGCCCCGCGCTGACCGGCACTAGCCATACGCCGCTGCGGGCGGAGTCCTGCGGGGCGGGGTCGGGTATCGCCTTCCAGGTGATCCCGTAGCGCCAGGTGTCGACGGCGGACTGCTCGCGGTGCCGGCGCCGCCAGGAGGACAGGCGCGGCAGTACGTCACCGAACGTGTCCTGCGCCGTGATGTCCAGGGTCTCGGTGAGCGCCTGGAGGTCCTCGCGCTCCACGGTCTGCCAGAACTCCGCGTCCACCGCGTCCACCGCCGTGACGGCGGCAGCCCGCGGGGCCTCGACCCAGTACCGCTCGTGCTGGAACGCGTACGTCGGCAGACCGGTCCTGCGCGCACCGGCGAAGAACACACCCCAGTCCACGAAGACACCGAACGTGTGCAGCCGGGCCAGCGCCGTCACCAACGCCCGCCCCTCAGGACCCTCATCACGCAGCACGGGGACGGTGACGATGTCCGCGTCGTCGAGGCAGCCCTGCGCCATGC
>NZ_BAABCQ010000384.1:0-1162 GCF_039539045.1 Streptomyces marokkonensis | reverse complement strand
CCCCAGGCCGTACGCGCCGCGATCGGAGTCACCGGGCAGTTCTCCGCCGTCGACGGCCTGATCACCGGCGAGGAGAACATGCTCCTCATGGCCGACCTCCACCACCTGACCAAACAGGAGGGACGGCGGGCCACCGCCGCCCTGCTGGAGCGCTTCGACCTGACGGAGGCTGCGAAGAAGCCCGCCTCCACCTACTCCGGCGGCATGAAGCGCCGCCTCGACATCGCCATGACCCTCGTCGGCAGCCCACGCATCATCTTCCTCGACGAGCCCACCACCGGCCTCGACCCACGCTCCCGCCACAACATGTGGCAGATCATCCGCGAACTGGTCTCCGACGGGGTGACGGCCTTCCTCACCACCCAGTACCTGGAGGAGGCCGACGAACTCGCCGACCGCATCGCCGTACTCAACGACGGCCGGATCGCCGCCGAAGGCACCACCGAAGAGCTCAAGCGGCTCATCCCCGGCGGCCACGTCCGGCTCCGCTTCACCGACCCCGCCGCCCACCGGTCCGCCGCCACCACGCTGCACGAGGCCACCCGCGACGACGACGCACTGGCCCTCCACATCCCCAGCGACGGCAGCCAGCGCCAACTGCGCACCGTCCTCGACCGGCTGGACTCCGCCGGCATCGAGGCCGACGAACTCACCGTGCACACCCCCGACCTCGACGACGTCTTCTTCGCCCTCACCGACAGCACCGGCACCCCCGCCCAGCCCGAGGAGACCGCCCGATGAGCACCTTCTCCCTCGCCGTACGCGACTCGAACACGATGCTGCGCCGCAACCTCCTGCACGCCCGACGCTACCCGTCCCTCACCCTGAACCTCCTGCTCACGCCGATCATGCTGCTCCTGCTCTTCGTCTACGTCTTCGGCGACGCGATGAGCGCCGGCATCGGTGACGGCGGCGCGGACCGCTCCGCGTACATCGCCTACCTCGTGCCGGGCCTGCTGCTGATGACCATCGGCAGCACCACCATCGGCACCGCCGTATCCGTCTCCAACGACATGACCGAGGGCATCATCGCCCGCTTCCGCACCATGGCCATCCACCGCGGCTCCGTACTCGTCGGGCACGTCGTCGGCAGCGTCCTGCAGTCGGTCGCCAGCGTGGTCCTCGTCGGTGCCGTCGCCGTGGCCATCGGCTTCCGCTCCAC
>NZ_BAABCQ010000383.1:0-1182 GCF_039539045.1 Streptomyces marokkonensis | reverse complement strand
CTCGCGCCGGATGGTGTTGAGGCGGGTGATGAGGGGGGCGATGGTGCGGCCCTCGCGTGCGGCGGCGGCCCAGTCGCGGGGTTTGAGCTGGTATTTCTCGGAGTCGAGGTATTCCTCGCTGCCTTCGCGCAGGGGGGTGTTCTCGCAGAGTTCGTAGCCGCTGTAGATGCCCCAGGTGGGGGAGAGGGTGGCGGCGAGGACGGCGCGGACCTCGAAGGCGGGGCGGTGGCCGTGCTGGAGGTGGGCGTGCAGGATGTCGGGGGTGTTGGTGAACAGGTTGGGCCGCATGTAGGAGGCGGCGTCGCCGGTCAGTTCGGTGAGGTACTCGGTGAGTTCCTGTTTGGTGTTGCGCCAGGTGAAGTAGGTGTAGGACTGCTGGAAGCCGATCTGGGCGAGGGTGTGCATCATCGCGGGGCGGGTGAAGGCCTCGGCGAGGAAGATGACGTCGGGGTCGGTGTGGTTGATCTCGCCGATGACCCGCTCCCAGAAGGCGACGGGTTTGGTGTGGGGGTTGTCGACGCGGAAGATCCGTACCCCGTGGTCCATCCAGTGGCGCAGGACGCGGACGGTCTCGGCCGCGATGCCGTCGGGGTCGGCGTCGAAGGCGAGGGGGTAGATGTCCTGGTACTTCTTGGGCGGGTTCTCGGCGTGGGCGATGGTGCCGTCGGGGCGGTGGTGGAACCACTCGGGGTGTTTGTGAACCCAGGGGTGGTCGGGGGAGCACTGGAGGGCGAGGTCGAGGGCGACTTCCAGGCCCAGGCCGGTGGCCCGGTGGACGAAGTGGTCGAAGTCGTCGAGGGTGCCGAGGTCGGGGTGGATGGTGTCGTGGCCGCCTTCGGGGGAGCCGATGGCCCAGGGGACGCCGACGTCGTCGGGGGTGGCGGAGAGGGTGTTGTTGCGGCCCTTGCGGTGGGTGGTGCCGATGGGGTGGACGGGCGGGAGGTAGACGACGTCGAAGCCCATCGCGGCGATGGCGGGCAGCCGGCGGGCGGCGGTGCGGAAGGTGCCGTGGGGCCGCTGGGGGGTGCCCTCGGAGCGGGGGAAGAACTCGTACCAGGCGCCGTACAGGGCGCGTTCGCGTTCCACGAGCAGGGGCAGCGGATCGGAGGTGGTGACCAGCTCTCGCAGCGGATGCCGGGCCAGCACCGCGTCCACCTCGGGCGTCAACGCCGCCGCCAGCCG
>NZ_BAABCQ010000382.1:0-1186 GCF_039539045.1 Streptomyces marokkonensis | reverse complement strand
AGCCGCATACTCTCGACAAGGAGGAAGTGTCGTGCAGATCGACCTTTCCGGCCGTACCGCCCTGGTTACTGGCTCCACCCAGGGCATCGGACACGCCATCGCCGTCGGCCTCGCCCGCGCCGGTGCCCGGGTCGCCGTCAACGGCCGGAGCGCGGAGCGCGTCACGGACGCGATGGACCGGGTGTGTGCCGACTCCGGCAGCGACGACGTCGTCGCCGCGGTGGGTGACCTGGCGACCGCGGAGGGCGCCGCGGCCGTACTGGAGGCCGTCCCGACGGTCGACGTCCTGGTCAACAACCTGGGCATCTTCGGCTCCGCCGCCCCGCTGGCGATCGATGACGCCGAGTGGCGCCGCTACTTCGAGGTGAACGTCCTGTCCGCCGTCCGGCTCATCCGCGCCTGTCTGCCTGGCATGACGGAACGGGGGTGGGGCCGCATCCTCAACCTGGCCAGCGACTCGGCCGTGGCCATCCCCGCAGAGATGATCCACTACGGCATGACCAAGACCTCGCTGCTCGCCGTCAGCCGCGGCTTCGCCAAGGAGGCGGCCGGCACGGGCGTGACCGTCAACTCCGTCATCGCCGGCCCGACGCACACCGGCGGCGTCGAGGACTTCGTCCGTGAGCTGGTCGGCGACGAGCCGTCCTGGGACGAGGCCCAGCGCGAGTTCATGATCAAGCACCGCCCGCAGTCCCTGATCCAGCGCCTCATCGAGCCCGAGGAGATCGCCCACATGGTCGTCTATCTTGCCTCGCCCTATGCGTCCGCGACCACCGGCGGTGCCCTGCGCGTCGACGGTGGCTACGTCGACTCGATCCTGCCCTGAGGAGCCCGGCGGCCGCCGCTTCCCAATTCCGCCTGAGGTCCGGACGTCTTTCGCCCGCGCCGAGGATGCCTTGGCACCGAGGACGCCCCGGCGCGGAGGCAAGCGTCGGCAAACCCTGTCATCAGCCGTCATCGGATCTGAGCGGTTCGGCACCGCCGCCGGACCTCGGAAAGCCAGGGGTCATTGGACGCCCGCCTGCCTGTCGTCAATTCGTTTCCTTCGACGACATCAAAGACGCGGAGGGTGAGGCAGGCGGGCACCGGGAGCGCAAGGAGCGATATGGGGAACGACGGAATGCGCGATATGCCATACGGTCAGCCGTCAGGTATTCAGTCGTAGGGCCATGGCTTGCCAAGTAAG
>NZ_BAABCQ010000381.1:0-1211 GCF_039539045.1 Streptomyces marokkonensis | reverse complement strand
GACCGTTCGGAGCCGTCAGACCATTCGACGCACCATCCTGGTTCACCGCGGAGCCACGTACGACCGCGAGGACGCGGTGGCCGTTGCGCCGCGCGTCGGAGAGCCGCTCCAGGAGCAGCATGCCGACGCCCTCGCCCCAGCCGGTGCCGTCGGCCCCGGCAGCGAACGACTTGCAGCGACCGTCAGCAGCGAGACCACGCTGACGCGAGAACTCGATGAAGCTGCCGGGCGTGGCCATGACGCTCGCGCCGCCGGCCAGCGCCATCGAGCACTCGCCCGACCGCAGCACCTGCGCCGCGAGGTGCAGGGCGACCAAGGATGACGAGCACGCCGTGTCCACGGTCATCGCGGGACCCTCAAGGCCCAGCGTGTAGGAGACACGTCCGGATACGACACTGCCCGAGGTGCCTGTCGCGAGGTATCCCTCGACACCCTCGGGGACGGTGGCCAGTTGCGCCACGTAGTCGTGGTACATCAGTCCCGCGAAGACGCCGGTGCTGCTGCCGCGCAGCGAGGCCGGGTCGATACCCGCCGACTCGATGGCCTCCCAGGCCCCTTCGAGCAGGAGCCGCTGCTGCGGGTCCATTGCCAGCGCCTCACGCGGCGAGATACCGAAGAAGCCGGGGTCGAACTCGGCAGCGTCGTGCAGGAATCCGCCCTCGCGGGTGAACGACGTTCCCGGACGGTCCGGGTCGGGGTCGTACAGCGCCTCCACGTCCCAGTTGCGGTCCGTGGGCAGTCCGGTGATTCCCTCGCCACCGGTGGCCACCAGGTCCCAGAGCTTGTCCGGCGATTCGGCGCCGCCGGGGAACCGGCAGCTCATACCGACGATGACGACCGGGTCGTCCGCCGTGTCGACGGCCGCGGGAGCCGACGGCACGACTGTCGCCGCCTGGTCGCCGACGATCTCAGTGCGGATGTGATCAGCCATCGCGACCGGTGTCGGATAGTCGAACACGAGGGTGGCCGGCAGGCGCAGCCCGGAGGCCCCGCTCATTCGGTTGCGGAGTTCGATGGCCGTGAGCGAGTCGAAACCCAGCTCGGTGAAAACCCGCTGGGGCTGCACGGCGTCGCCCGAGGCATGGCCGAGCACGGCGGCAGCCTCCGCACGAACGAGATCCAGCACGAGGTCACGTTGTTCGGTTTCGGGGAGTGGGAGGAGCGTACGCGCGAAGGACTCGGACTGGTCCGCACCCGACTCCGCCACCCGC
>NZ_BAABCQ010000380.1:0-1263 GCF_039539045.1 Streptomyces marokkonensis | reverse complement strand
CACCCTTTCGTGTGCTTTTCACCAAAGACCTCAAGGGAGTTGGGAACGGCGCCGACAAAGGATGCGTGAGTACCCTTGCGCACACCATGATGACCGCCGCCCGCTCCGCCGACTCCGGCCTCGCGAACCCGGGCGAACTCGACCGCTACCCCTACGCCGAGGCGCCCGCCGTCGACCGCGTCGGAGTGCCCGCCTGGGAAGGGGTGGAGAGCGAGCTGGGCCGCGTGGGCCGGCGTACCGCGGGCAGCCGTGGCCGCGGACTGCACGGGCAACTCGTCCAGCAGCTCGGCCAGATGATCGTCTCGGGCGATCTGGGTGCCGACCGCCCGCTGGTGCCCGAGGAGATCGGCCAGCGCTTCGAGGTGTCCCGTACCGTCGTCCGTGAGTCACTCCGCGTGCTGGAGGCCAAGGGCCTGGTCAGCGCCCGCCCGAACGTCGGCACGCGCGTGCGTCCCGTCAGTGACTGGAACCTGCTCGATCCGGACATCATCGAATGGCGTGCCTTCGGGCCGCAGCGCGACGACCAGCGCCGCGAGCTCAGTGAGCTGCGCTGGACGATCGAGCCGCTGGCCGCGCGCCTCGCCGCCGGGCACGGGCGCGAGGACGTCCAGCAGCGTCTGTCCGACATGGTCGGGATCATGGGTCACGCCATGGGACAGGGCGACGCGCTCACCTTCTCGCGTGCCGACGCCGAGTTCCACACGCTCCTCATCCAGATCGCGGGCAACCGCATGCTGGATCACCTCTCCGGGATCGTCTCCGCCGCGCTGCACGTCTCCGGCGGCCCGGTCACGGGCTGTGACCGGCCGAACGACGCGTCGCTGGCGCACCACGGCCGTATCGTCGACGCCCTCGCCGCGGGGGACGGCGCGGCGGCCGAGGCGGCCATGCGGCAACTTCTGACCGTCCACCCCGAGGTGGAGCGCGTGGTGCCCGCCCCGCGCGAGCACTGACCGCGCGTTCCGCCGCAACGGCGCGGTCCGGGCACGCCAGACCCCTCCTATGGCTGTGGCCGGCCGGTTCGCCGCCACCCCGGACCCCGTGGAATCCCTCGCGATTCCGCGGGGTCCGATGGTGTGACGACGGGCTGAGCCTCCTGGCGTGGCCGGATAGTGCTCACCGGTGACCTTATTTATCCGCGTATGAATTGTTTTGAACGCTTACGGGGTGTGACTCGGGCCACGCGGATTGGGCGTAACGCTCGTGGGGGAAGTCGGAGGCCAAGCGGTCTTAGGAAGACAATTCACGTAAGCAACTCCTTGG
>NZ_BAABCQ010000379.1:0-1265 GCF_039539045.1 Streptomyces marokkonensis | reverse complement strand
GCCTGCGCAGACCCGCACAGGCCCGCACAGGCTCGCGCCGCGAACGAAAGGAGCACCCGCATGACGGACTCGTCCGGGCCCCGATTCCCGCTGCCGGACGGCTTTCTGATGGGAGCCTCGACCTCCGCCCACCAGGTGGAGGGGAACAACGTCTCCAGCGACCTGTGGGCGCTGGAGAACCAGCCGGGTTCCTTCATCCCCGAGCGCAGCGGCGACGCCGTCGACAGCTTCCACCGATGGCCCGAGGACATGGATCTGCTGCGCGACCTGGGGTTCAACGCGTACCGCTTCAGCATCGAGTGGGCCCGGATCGAGCCCGAGCAGGGGCATGTCTCCCGCGCCGCGGTCGCCCATTACCGGTCGATGGTCCGCGGGGCGGTCGAGCGGGGCCTCACGCCCGTGGTGACACTCCACCACTTCACCTCACCCCGCTGGTTCAGCGCCAGGGGCGGCTGGCTCGCCGAGGACGCGACCGAGCTGTTCGCGGCCTACACCCGCACGGCGGTCGAGGTCCTCGGGGACGACGTCCGGTACGTCGTGACGATCAACGAGCCCAACATGCTGGCCCTGGTACACGCGATGCGCCTCCGCGCGGCCGAGCAGGGCCGGCCCTCGCCCGCCGAGGAGGCGGAGCCCTCACCCGCCGGAGACGGGGAGCCCACAGCTGCGGGAGGTGGGGAGCCCTCGGCTGCCGGAGGCGGGAAGTCTTCGCCCGCCGAGGACGCGCACACGGGAGGCGTCGCCTTCGACCCGTCCGGTGTCGAGCCCGACCCGGACGTGACCGCCGCGCTCATCGCGGCCCACCGTGCCGCGTACCGGGTGCTGAAGGAGGCGGATCCCCGCTATCAGGTCGGCTGGACGGTCGCCAACCAGGTGTACCAGGCCGAGCCCGGCGCCGAGGAGGTCGCGGCGGCCTACGCGCGGCCCCGCGAGGACGTGTTCCTGGAGGCCGCGCGCGACGACGACTGGGTCGGCGTCCAGGCGTACACCCGCCACCGGATCGGCCCGCACGGTCCGCTGCCCGTGCCGGAGGGTGCGGAGACGACTCTGACGGGCTGGGAGTTCCACCCCGAGGCGCTGGGCGAGGCCGTCCGGCACACCCGCCTGGTGGTGGGAGCCAAAGTGCCCGTCATCGTCACGGAGAACGGCATCGCGACCCCCGACGACGAGCGCCGCGTCGCGTACACGGAACGGGCGCTGGCGAGCCTGGTGGCTGAGATACGAAGTCGGAGGCCAAGCGGTCTTAGGAAGACAATTCACGTAAG
>NZ_BAABCQ010000378.1:0-1323 GCF_039539045.1 Streptomyces marokkonensis | reverse complement strand
GCAGAGCAGGAACAACCGCGCGTCCGGCGGCATCACGGTGGCCAGGTTGTCGGCGTAGCGGACTCGTTCGGCGTCGCTGAACACGTGGAACAGGCCGCAGTCGAGCACCGTGTCGAACTGCTCGCCCAGGCCGCCGAGTTCGAGCGCGTCCCCGACCAGGAAGCGAGCCTGCAGGCCGCGCTCCCGTGCTTTGCGCCGCGCGATCTCGATCGCCGTCGACGCCGGATCGATGCCGACCGTCGGCAGGCCGAGCGCCGCCGCCATGAGCACGACCTCACCGGTGCCGCACCCGACGTCGAGCACCCGGCCGCGGAAGGCGCCTGCCTCGGCGAGGTCGCGCAGTGCCGGTTGCGGACGGCCGGTTTCCCAGGGCGGCGTACCCGCATACCGCGCGTTGAAATGCTCGGGGGACAGGGCATCGGTGAGCCGGCGCGCCAGTTTCTCGAGCGTCTCGACCAATTCCTTGGCCTGGCCGGGGTCTTGGATCCCGGCGGCCGCGGCGAGCGGCTCGTCGACCCGCGCGGCGGCTCGACCGGCGGTCCTGTGCCGGGCAGCCGCCCGGACAACCGTTTGTCCGTCCGGAGCAGCCGCGGTGGTGACCGCACCCCGGTCGCGCAGGGTGGCGACGCTCGTCTCCACGTGGCTCGCCGGGAAGCCGGTGCGGTTGGCGATCTCGGTGATCGAGGTGTCCGGGTGTTCAAACACGTCGGTCATGACGTGACGCACGCCGGGAGACAGCTGTCGCATACCCGTGGGGTCCGGGAGGGCGTCCTCGCCGATCCGCATCAGCTTGCGCGCGAGGTCGTGCAGTTCGAAGCCGTCCATGGCCGGAGAGTCTTCCCGACGCCGGACAGCGCACGCCATCACGCAGGTTGACGGTACTGGGGATCACGGGTCGGTCGGCTGGGGTGCTCGCTGAACTCGGGGTGGAGACAGGTCTGTTGTGACGGGAGCTGGCAACGGGCAGGGCCTGCGGCACCGGCCGCGCAGGCGGGCCGTGGGCGAGGTGTGGCCCCGGCCCGCCGGGCGGGGACGCTCCGTCAGCCCGGGCGTGCGTCTCCAGAGCCCGGCCCGCGCGGATGCGGGCCACCAGGGCCCCAGGGCCTGGGGAGGGGCAGACCGGCGGGCGCGTGGTGACGCGACCGCATCGCACGTCCGGGAAGAACGCTCCGGACCGGTACGAAGAGATACTTCTTGTTAGGCCTGGGAGGCGGGCCGGGTCAGTGCCGCGCGGGCGTCGGCCCGCAGCCGGACCCGATCGGGTTTGTCCCAGCCGGTCGTCGGCAGTTTCCGGCGGATGTCGATCAGGCTGGGGACGTAGGT
>NZ_BAABCQ010000377.1:0-1325 GCF_039539045.1 Streptomyces marokkonensis | reverse complement strand
CTCTCGTCGCACTCGGCTACTACTGGTCCAAGTCGGTCTTCGACCGCGACCCCACGTAACCCCCCACCCCCGACCCACAAAGACCCCTCGCAGTCCCCCCCCAGTGACACCACCGGGCCTTCACCGTCGTACACCCCCACCAGCCCGGTGGCCGAACCCAGTCGCCAGCAGCCACCCCAACCCGCCCCTGTCACAACGAGAACAGGCGTAGTCGTCGGCGACCTCGGTGTGGCCGTGCTGCTGGAGGACGGAGCGGACTGGTCCACGGCGTCCTTGCCCGAAAAGAGCCAGCGGCGCATGGCGTTGATGCCGCCGCCGGAGAGGTTCGCGGTGAGCAGCACGCCTTGAGGACGTTCTTGGCCTGGTCGATCCAGGGCGCGGCCCGCTTGCTGTCCCCGGACGCCGAAGACTCGGCCATTCAGGCGGCCATGCGGTCGGCGGCCTTCGCGTCGGTGCAGTACTCCACCGGGGACCACCTGTCTGTCCGACGGCCGGGGACGCCCGCCGGGGGGCGATCACCCAGGCCGGACCGAGGGCGCGGCGCCGGGCGTGGATGACGTCGAGGTCGGCGGCCTTCGTGGTGGTCACCACCAGGGGGCACTGCCATTCGGCGGCGTTGGGCAGGACCAGGCCGGTGGTCTTGCTGCTGCCCGGAACGCCGAACGCGGTCGCCGAGATGTTGGGCTGGGCGGCCACGATCGCGCCGGTGTGCATGCCGCGGCCGACGGTGACGCGGCCCGCCCGCCGGGCGGGGTCCTGTGGGGCTTTGAGCCTGCGTTCGACCTTCGCGCCGCCCCACTGCGCGCCACCGGTGTGCGTGCCGAGGTTCAGCCTGGCGACGACCTTGAGCAGCAGCAGGAAGAACGCCAGCAGCAGGACCACGACCATCAGCATCACACCACGTCAGGTGGTCGACAGCTTCGGCCTTACCTGAGTCACGTACTTCCCTCGTTCCGCTGACAGCCACATGCGAAGCGAGGTCACGCACTTCCTCTCAGATGTCGGCTTGCCAGAAACTTCGTTCTTCTCAAGCCGTTTGGACCTCGAGGACGAGTCCCTGGAAAGAATCGACGGCAGGCCGGCCCTGAAGACCGTGTTCGAGGCAGACGGCGCCGAATGCCCGCCCGAATCCGAAAGGTGGGAGATCCTGGGAGTGTTCAACTACGCAACGATCGCCATTGACCCGAGCGACGGGCGAATCTACTCTTTCCCCGAGGGGGAAGAGAACTACACCGCCATGAATACAGACATCTCCTCATTCATTCACTCCCTCATCGCCCTGGAACAGGGAGAGAGTGAACACAAAGAGCTTCCGATGAGCGAAG
>NZ_BAABCQ010000376.1:0-1390 GCF_039539045.1 Streptomyces marokkonensis | reverse complement strand
CCTGCGTTTTGTCCTCACTCCCGGCCTGGCGAGCGGGAAAAACCGTCGCTCGGAAGGATGCACGAGCCGGTGCGCGCGGCACCCCGGTGGCCACCCCGGAGGCCTCTCCAGACCGCCCCGGCACCCCCGACTGCCCCGGCCGCCCCGGCCACCCCGGCGCCCCCGGCATCCCGTGCGAACCCGTCCGCCCGGGCAGGGGTTCCACTCGGGGTCCACCGATCCGGGCCCGCGTGCGCATCCCCGCCCGCCGCCGCCTCCGGGGCTCGTACACCCGCACCCGCAGCAGCCCCGCCACCACGACGACCGCTCCGCCCGCCACCCACAGCAGCGCCGCTCTCTCCGCCCAGCCGGTGTGCACGAGCACGCCCACGAGTACCCCGAAGAACGAGGCCACACCGAGGACCAAGACCGCACCCTGGGGAGTGAGCCCGAGCCGCCGCAGGCGGTGCGCGAGATGGTCGGGCCCGCCGCGCAGCAGGGGCCGGCCCGCCAGTCGGCGCGAGAGGAGTACGAGGACGGCGTCGACGCCCGCCAGAGCGGTCAGCGCGAACAGCACCCCCACGCCGGCCCCGGGATCGCGGCCCGCCCGGGTGAACACGGCCGCCGCGGCGAGCAGGAAGCCCGCGAAGAGCGACCCGCACGCGCCGAGCGCGATCCGCGCCGGATGCGCGTTGTGCAGCAGGAACCCGGCCAGCGAGGCGGCCAGCGCGCTCAGCAGCACCGCCAGCCCGTCCATCAGTTCCGCCGCGGCGCAGGCGCCGACACCGAAGGCGGTCACCACACCCACCGTGCCGGCCACCCCGTCCGCGTGGTCGAGCCCCCGGAAGGCGACGGCGACCAGCGCGATCCAGCCCACGGCGAGCACCCCGACCACCGGCCCGGTCACGTCGTACGGCACCACGTACGCCGCCGCGACGGCCGTACCGGCGACCAACCACCGCCGCCGCAGCCGCCAGATGTCGGCGGCCAGGCCGAGCGCGCCGACGGCCGCCCCGGCCACGAGCACCCTGCCGACCCCCGTACCGAGGGGCACGACACCGGTCCGGTCCCCTGCCCATGCGACCAGCCCGGTCACGAGGGCGACGGCCACACCGCCGACCAGGGGAACGGGCCGCTGCCGTCGCCGGTCGACGAGGGAGAGGCGCAGGGCGGGCCTCCTCAGCAGCGCGGCGAGCAGGGCGGCGAGGAGAAAGGAGGCGGTGGCTGCAGCGATCCCGTAGAGCACGGCCACAACCTATGCCGGAAACAGGGTGAATATCATGATTTGCGATGAATGGCGCGTCCGACTCAGCGAGACCCCGGATCCGGTCGCCCGGTCCGCCGGTCAGGGTTGCCTCAGCGACGCAGATCACCGCACGTCCGGCTACAGTGCGGCGGAGGATGGGGGTAC
>NZ_BAABCQ010000375.1:0-1395 GCF_039539045.1 Streptomyces marokkonensis | reverse complement strand
ACCGCCAACACCCGGTGACCGTTGACACGGGCATCGGAGAGACGCTCCAGCACCACCATGCCGACGCCCTCCGAGAAGCCCGCGCCGTCCGCCGCCGCGGCAAAGGACTTGCAGCGGCCGTCCGCCGCCAGGCCACGCTGCCGGGAGAACTCCACGAACAGTCCCGGCGTGGCCATCACGGTGACGCCGCCGGCCACCGCCAGGTCGCACTCACCCGCCCGCAGCGCCTGCGCCGCCAAGTGCAGGGCGACCAGCGACGAGGAACACGCGGTGTCCACCGTCACCGCCGGGCCTTCCAGGCCCAGGGTGTAGGCGATCCGGCCCGAGGCGACACTCCCCGCGTTGCCGTTCCCGACGAACCCCTCGGCCTCCCCCGCGATGCCTGCGAGGTGGTGGGAGTAGTCGTGGTACATCAGCCCGGCGTACACGCCCGCCCGTGCACCCCGCAGGCTCTCCGGCACGATCCCCGCATGCTCGAACGCCTCCCAGGAAGTTTCCAGAAGCAGCCGCTGCTGCGGGTCCATCACCAGCGCCTCACGCGGCGAGATCCCGAAGAAGCCGGGGTCGAACGCCCCCGCCTCATGCAGGAACCCTCCCTCCCGCGCGTAGGACGTGCCCGCGTGCGCGGGGTCGGGGTCGTACAGGTTGTCCAGATCCCAGCCACGGTCCACCGGGAAGTCGCTGATGCCCTCCCGGCCCTCCGCCGCCATCTGCCAGAGGTCCTCGGGCGAACTCACCCCGCCCGGATAACGACACCCCATCCCCACGATCACCACCGGATCGTCGGCATCCACCGCCACCACAGGAACACCCGCCGAGACCTCACCCACCAGCCCCAGCACCTCGGCCAGCAGGTGCTCGGCCAGTGCCTTCGGCGTCGGGTAGTCGAAGACCAGGGTTGCGGGCAGACGAACCCCGACCACCGTACCCAGCCGGTTGCGCAACTCGACCGCCGTCAGCGAGTCGAAGCCGAGTTCCTTGAACGGTTGGGCCTCGTCCACCGCCTGCGCGCTGTCGTGTCCCAGCACAGCCGCCGCCTGGGCCCGCACCACATCGAGCATCAGCCGCTCGCGCTCGCTCTCGCCGAGGCCCACCAGTCGCTCCGCCACGACGCCTCGCCCCGAGCTCTCCGCGCTCTCGCCCGCCCGCCGCAATGACGCTCTCACCAGGCCTCGGAACAGGGGATGCAACCCGCCGGTGTCCGCGAGCCGCTGAAGCGCGCCACGGCTCACCTTCAACGGCACCAGAATCGCCTGTCCGTCCGCCGCCAACGCCGCGTCGAACAGAGCCAGCCCGTCCTCGTCGGCGAGCGGCACGATGCCCGAGCGCGTCATACGGGCCACGTCCCGCTCGGCCAAATGCCCGGTCATGCCACTGGACCGCTCCCACAACCCC
>NZ_BAABCQ010000374.1:0-1427 GCF_039539045.1 Streptomyces marokkonensis | reverse complement strand
GGTGGAGGAGCTGAACCCGCAGCGCTCCCTGTCCCGCAACCCCCTCGTCCAGGTCGTCCTGGCGCTCCAGAACACCCCGGACGCCGACTTCCGGCTCTCCGAGGCGCGCGCCGAGTACATACCGCTGACCGCGGGCGCCTCCCGCTTCGACCTCTCCCTGTTCTGCTTCGAACGCGGGGACGGGGCCGGCGGCCTCGACATGATGGCGGAGTTCAGCACCGACCTGTTCGACCCCGAGAGCGTCGTCGTGCTCTTCGAACGCCTGGCCAGGCTGCTGCGCTCCGCGGTCGCCGACCCGGGCGTGTCCGTCTCGGGCCTCGACCTCCTCGCCGAGGAGGAGTACCACCGGCTCGTCGCCGGCTGGAACGCCACCGCACAGCCGCGGGGCGCCATCCCCGACAGCCTCCAGGCGGCCTTCCACGCGCAGGCCGCGGCCACCCCCGACGCGATCGCCGTCCGCGCCGACGGGCGGAGCCTGACGTACCGGGAACTCGACGAACGGGCCAACCGGCTGGCGCACCGCATCGTGGCGCTCGGTGCCCGGCCGCAGACCGCCGTCGCCGTCCTCCAGGAGCGCTCCGCGGACCTGGTGGTGTCCCTGCTCGCCGTCGTCAAGGCGGGCTGCGTCTACGTGCCCCTGCACACGGGCTACCCCGTGTCCTGGATGCGGATGGCGCTGGCCCGCACCGGGGCCCGTCTCCTGCTCACCGACCGCGCCATGCGCGAGCGGGACCTGCGGCACGACGGCCCGGTCGTGGTCGTCGACGAGGACGACCTCAGCGGCCTGCCGACCGGTGACCCGCTCGTCCCGGGCGGACCCGACGACCTGGCGTACACCATGTTCACCTCGGGCTCCACCGGCGAGCCGAAGGGCGTCGAGATCACCCACCGGGACGTGCTGGACCTCGCGCACGACCCGGTCTGGCACGGCCCGCGCGAGGACACCGCACGCGCCTGCACCAACCCGCGGTGCCCGGCCGAACGGGTCCTCATGCACTCCCCGTACGCCTTCGACCCGGCCACCTTCGAACTGTGGGCGCCCCTGCTCAACGGCCACCGTGTGGTCGTCGCCCCGGCCGGCGAACTCGACCTCGCCACCCTCGAGGGCGTCATGACCGACGAGCAGGTGACCGGTGTGCTCTACACCGCGGGCCTCTTCCGCCTGATCGCCGAGGAGCGGCCGGAGAGCTTCACCGCGGTGCGCGAGGTGTGGACCGGAGGGGACGTGGTGTCGCCGGCCGCCGTCCAGCGGGTCCTGGACACCTGCCCCGGCACCGCGGTCACCGCCATCTACGGGCCGACCGAGATCACCCTGTGCGCCACCCAGTACCCCATGAGCCACCCGCACCGCGTCGAGACCACCGTCCCGCTGGGCCGGCCGATGGCGAACACGCGGGTGTACGTGCTGGACGGTGCGTTGCGGCCGG
>NZ_BAABCQ010000373.1:0-1443 GCF_039539045.1 Streptomyces marokkonensis | reverse complement strand
GTCCTACCTTTCAAGGGTGGTTGCTCTGGTCATTCGTAAGATCGGAGGGCCCGGGGGTTCTGGGTATGGCTGCATGGTGGGCGCCGTTTGGATGGCTCAAAGGACTTGGCCGCCCGGAGCCCCGCGACGACTCGACCGCCAATTGGGAGACGCGACTCGATCGCTGCTGTAGGACAACGTCGGCGAGGTCGTCTGCGGGATCGATGTGACGACGAGCTGGCGGAGGGAACGTGCCCGAGATCTGGGCTGGAGTGGACATCGGCAAGACGCATCACCACTGCGTGGTGATCAACACGGACGGTGAACGGCTGCTGTCCCGCCGGGTTCTGAACGATGAGACCGAATTGCTCCAGCTCATCGGCGATGTCCTGGAGATATCCACCGACGTGCTGTGGGCAGTTGACCTCAACCACGGCGGGGCCGCCCTGCTGATCGGCCTGCTGCTCAGCCACGGCCAGCCGATGGCCTACCTCACCGGCCTGGCGGTCCACCGGGCCTCGGCCACCTACAGGGGTGAGGGAAAGACGGACGCGAAGGACGCCTTCGTCATCGCTGACCAGGCCCGCGTTCGACGTGATCTCGGGCTGCTGCGGCCGGGCGACGAGATCGCCGTTGACCTGCGCACGCTGACCACCAGGCGCCTGGACGTGGTCTTCGACCGCACCCGGCAGATCAACCGGCTCCGGGCTCAGTTGCTGGAGATCTTCCCTGCGTTGGAGCGGTCGCTGGACCTGGTCAACAAGGGGCCGGTGATGCTGCTGACCGGCTACCAGACCCCGGCCGCGATCCGCCGCGCGGGTGAGAAGCGGATCGAGACCTGGCTGAGGAACCGGAAGGTCCGCGGCGCCGCCGCCCTTGCGAAGACGGCTGTGGAGGCTGCCCAGGCCCAGCAGACGGCCCTGCCGGGTGAGACGCTGGCCGCCGCCATGGTGGTCCGCCTCGCGAAGGGGGTGATGGCCCTCGATGAGGAGATCGCCGAGCTCGACGCCCTGATCGAGGCCAGGTTTCGCGAGCATCCGCATGCCGAGGTGATCCGCAGTCTGCCCGGCATGGGCCCCAAGCTCGGTGCCGAGTTCATCGCTGCGACCGGTGGTGACATGGACGCCTTCGGCAGCGCCGACCGCCTGGCCGGCTTCGCCGGCCTGGCACCCAGACCTCGTGACTCCGGCCGCATCAGCGGCAACCTGCACAGGCCCAAGCGATACCACCGCGGCCTGCTGCGGTCGATGTACCTCTCGGCGATGGTCAGCATCACGACCTGCCCCGCCTCCAAGACGTACTACCAGCGCAAGCGAAGCGAGGGAAAGGGCCACAAGCAGGCCCTGCTCGCTCTCGCCCGCCGCAGGCTCAACGTGCTGTGGGCGATGATCCGTGACGGACAGTGCTACCAAGGTTCACCTCCCGTCGCAGAAGCGGGTTGACATCACGATTGGGAAGTCCTTT
>NZ_BAABCQ010000372.1:0-1484 GCF_039539045.1 Streptomyces marokkonensis | reverse complement strand
GTGTGATCAAGATGGTGCAGGCGATGCGGCACGGGGTGCTGCCGAAGACGCTGCATGTGGACGAGCCGTCGCCGAAGGTGGACTGGTCGGCCGGTGCGGTCGAGCTGCTGACCGAGGCCCGCGACTGGCCGCAGCTCCCCGGCCGACCGCGCCGCGCCGCCGTCTCCTCCTTCGGTATCAGTGGCACGAACGCGCACGTGATTCTGGAGGCTGTCGAGGAGGAGGCTCCGGTGCCGACGGCCATGGACGGTCCGGTGCCTCTGCTGTTGTCGGGGCGGACGTCGGAAGCCGTGCGTGCGCAGGCGGAGCGGCTCGTTGGTCATCTGGAAGGGCGGGGTGAGCCGGGTCTGGCGGATGTGGCGTTCTCGTTGGCGGTGGGGCGTGCGCATCTGGAGCGTCGTGCGGTGGTCGTGGCGGGTTCGGTGGGGGAGGCGCGGGAGCGTCTGGGGTCTGTCGAGCCGCAGTCGGTGGTTGCCGGGCGTCTGGGTGTGCTGTTCACGGGGCAGGGTGCGCAGCGGGTCGGGATGGGGTGTGAGCTGTATGCGGCGTTCCCGGTGTTCGCGGAGGCGTTCGACGAGGTGTGTGCGGCGGTGGACCGGCCTCTTGGGCGTTCGTTGAAGGATCTGGTCTTCGAGGGTGGCGCGGCGTTGCTGGACGAGACGCGCTACGCCCAGCCTGCTCTTTTCGCTGTCGAGGTGGCGTTGTTCCGGTTGGTGGAGTCGTGGGGTGTGCGGCCCGATGTGCTGGCGGGTCACTCCGTCGGTGAGGTGGTGGCTGGGTTTGTTGCGGGTGTGTGGTCGTTGGAGGATGCGGCTGTTCTGGTGGTGGCGCGGGGTCGTCTGATGCAGGCGTTGCCGTCGGGTGGGGTGATGGTGGCGGTGGAGGCGTCGGAGGGTGAGGTGGTGCCGCTGTTGGTGGAGGGTGCGGGTATCGCGGCGGTGAATGGTGCGATGTCTGTGGTTGTTTCCGGTACCGAGGCGGCTGTGGAGGAGGTCGTGGGCCGTTTCGGGGATCGTCGGGTGCGGCGGTTGCGGGTGTCGCACGCGTTTCATTCCTCGTTGATGGATCCGATGCTGGAGGAGTTCCGGGGGGTGGTGTCGGGGCTGGCCTTCAACGCTCCGACGATTGCTGTGGTGTCGAATGTGACGGGTGGGGTCGCGGAGCCGGAGCGGCTGTGTGATCCGGGGTACTGGGTGGAGCAGGTGCGTGGTGCGGTCCGCTTCCACGACGGTGTGCAGGCGTTGCGGGACCGTCGGGTCGGTACGTTCCTGGAACTGGGTCCTGATGGTGTCCTGTCCGGGATGGTCGCCGAGGACTGTGTCCCCTCGCTGCGCCGTGACGTCCCTGAGGGCCGGGCGTTGATGGTCATGCTCGGTCAGTTGCACACGCGCGGTGTCGCGGTGGACTGGGAGCAGGTGTTCGCCGGGACCGGCGCCCACCGCACCGACCTGCCCACCTACGCCTTCCAGCACCAGCGCTACTGG
>NZ_BAABCQ010000371.1:0-1486 GCF_039539045.1 Streptomyces marokkonensis | reverse complement strand
GGGAGTGTCAGCCCGGGGCTGTTCCCGACCCGGATCCTGGCATCAGCTAGGGGACTAAACCTTGATCCCGGTCACGGGGTGAAGAGGGAAACCAAACAGTGACTGAGCCCGTCGGAGACTTGTCCGCGTGATCTTCGGGGCTGAGAAAAGCGCAGCGGACTGCACACGGAGAAGCCCTGGTTCCGCACCGTTGGACGCGGGTTCGATTCCCGCCATCTCCACATTTCCATGGTGACCCCCTGGGACACCGGCCGAGCGCCGGCGTCCCAGGGGGTCTTTGTGTCTTGTCACGGCGGCGCGGTCGCCGTTGTAGATTCGCCGGATGCCCGCACCCGCCCACCTCGACCCCCGCCTCCTGCGCGGCTTCGTCACCGTCGCGGAGGACCTGCACTTCACCCGCGCGGCCGCCCGCCTGTACGTCGCCCAGCAGGCGCTCAGCAGGGACGTGCGGCGCCTGGAGCGGGAACTGGGCGCCGAGCTGTTCGTACGCACCACCCGCCAGGTGACCCTGACGGCCGACGGCGAGCGGCTGCTGCCGTACGCCCGCCGCGTCCTCCAGGCGCAGGACGACCTCCTGGCCGCCTTCGGGCAGGCCCGACCGCTGCTCGTCGACCTCAACTCCCCGGAACTCGACACCGGCCGCCAGGTCCTGGAACGGGCCCGCGGGCTCGCGCCCGAGCAGGAGCTGATGGTGCGCTACGAGAGCGGACTGACGGGAGCCGCGGCCGAACTGCTCGCCGGCCGCATCGACGCGTCGTTCGGCCGGTTCGCCGGCCTCGCGCCGGCGCTGCGGGCGGGACTCGGCCACCAACCGGTCCGCTACGAGCCCATGGCGGTGCTGCTGCCCGGGGACCACCCGTTGGCCCGGCTGACGAAGGTACCGCTGGCCGCGCTGGAGGGCGAGACCGTGTACGCCGGGGCCGGCAACCCGCGGACGCCGGAGTGGACCGACCTCGCTCACCGCCTGTTCGAGGGACGCGGCATCGAGGTGGCAGCACCCGCTCCGGTGGCCGTCGGGGAGGAGGAGCTCCAGCGGGTCATGGACAGGACGCGCAATCCGATCCTCGCCGTGGAGAGCTTTCCGGCCATCGGGTCGACCGTGGTGCGCCCGCTCGTCGACCCCGTGCCGCTCTCGCCCCTGTCACTGGTCTGGCGAAACGGACTGGTGCATCCCGCTTTCGGGGCGCTGCGCCGGGCGGCGGCCCGGGTCGCGGCCGAAAGGGGCTGGCTCCGCAGGCCCACGGGAGCCTGGCTTCCGGACGTGGACGCCGCTGTGATGTCCGCCCACAACTGACACGGGGCAACCACCTGTCCTCCGCGTGCGCTACATTCTTTGCCTGAGCACGGTGTGGTACAGGGGGCGCTCGAACCAGGTGGGGGCCGGTTCGGCCGACGGGTGCTCGGAGTCGTATGCGCACCCGGAACTGTCCCGTGGGGGGAGTGCGTGCGCGTGAAGAAATGGCAAAAAAACGCCCAACCGGAGGGG
>NZ_BAABCQ010000370.1:0-1515 GCF_039539045.1 Streptomyces marokkonensis | reverse complement strand
GGTGAGTTGTCGGCCGCGTGCGTGGCCGGTGTGCTGTCGCTGGAGGACGCTGCCGTGCTGGTGGCGGCCCGAGGTCGTCTGATGCAGGCGCTCCCGACGGACGGTGCGATGGTGTCGTTGCAGGCGGCGGAGGACGAGGTGCTGCCGCTGCTGACGGACGACGTGTCCATCGCTGCTCTCAACGGCCCGCGTTCGACGGTGGTTTCGGGAGATGAGGCGGACGTCTTGCGAATCGCCGCGCACTTCGAGGGCGAGGGTCGTAAGACCAAGCGGCTGCGGGTGAGTCATGCGTTCCACTCGCCGCGTATGGAGGCCATGCTCGACGGCTTCCGTGCGGTCGCGCAGGGGCTGACCTTCAGCGCGCCGCAGTTGGCCATCGTGTCTGACGTGACGGGCGAGGTCTTGACCACCGAGGAGATCCAGGACCCGGAGTACTGGGTCCGCCACGTCCGCGAAGCTGTCCGTTTCCTGGACGGCATCCGCACCCTTGAGGCAGAAGGCGTGACGGCGTTTCTGGAACTGGGTCCGGACGGCGTGCTGTCCGCGATGGCGCAGGACTGCGTCACCTCCGACTCCGGCGAGATCACGGTCGTACCTGTGCTCCGGAGGGACCGTGAGGAGCCGGGCTCGCTGGTCACCGCTCTGGCCGAACTGTACGTACGCGGCAAGGCGGTCGACTGGACGGCGTACTACGCCGGCACCGGTGCCCGGCGCGTGGATCTGCCCACCTACGCCTTCCAGCACCAGCGCTACTGGCTGACGGATGAGCGCACGTACGACGGCGACGCAAGTGGCCTTGGGCAGAGTCCGGACGAGTACCCGCTGCTGGGTGCGGCCGTTCCGCTGGCCGGGGGCGCGGGTGTGGTGTTCACCGGCCTGCTGTCGCCCGCCCGATACCCCTGGCTTGCCGATCACGTTGTCAAGGGCACGATCTTGGTACCAGGTACGGCACTTGTCGATCTGGCGCTGCACGCCGGCGAGTACGTCGAGTGCGGATCGCTGGACGAGCTGACGCTGGAAGCGCCGCTGGTGCTCTCGGAGCGGGTCGACACTCAGGTGCAACTCGTGGTGGGCGCTCCCGATGACGAGAGTGGACGCCGGGCGCTCACCCTGTATTCGCGTCCTGCTGACGACACGCGTGCTGAATGGACGCGGCACGCGGCGGGCGTGCTGTCGGAGGGCACCGGGACGGTGGGTTCCGGTGAAGGGCTTGAGGTGTGGCCCCCGCGTGATGCTGTCGAGCTGCACACGGCCGATGTGTACGAACGCCTGGCGGCTCAAGGGCTCGACTACGGACCCGTGTTCCAAGGACTGCGGACCGTCTGGAAGCGCGACGACGAGGTGTTCGCCGAGGTGGCCCTCCCCGACGGTCTTGAGGCCGGCGGCTTTGGTCTGCACCCGGCGCTCTTCGATGCCGCCTTGCACACGATGGCTGTCTCGGATGCGGGATTCCAGGCGGTCGAGGGTGGTTCGCCGGGTCTGCCGTTCGCGTGGTCGGGGGTGTCGTTGTCGGCG
>NZ_BAABCQ010000369.1:0-1531 GCF_039539045.1 Streptomyces marokkonensis | reverse complement strand
GGGGAAGTTCCCCTCCCTGTCCTTCCGCAGCTTAGTCCCGCAAGCGGGGACCGCTCATTCCAACTGCCGACACCGTCGATGGCCTCCTGACCCCTGACGCCGACATCTGCCACAACCCGATGGTGCGAGACGATGTTCCCGCAGGCCAAGCACTTACCCCACTCACCAGTACGCCGATGGCGAACGTGAGGCGGCCCGATCTGCGTGTCGCCCCCTCTCACTAGGGATGTCTTACCCGCTGGGACTGACACTCCATGCCGCGTACCCCGGTTCCCTCCGCTACGGGCGAACAACCTTGCGCCTCCCCGCACCCCCGCACGCCCCCATTCCCGGCACTCCGAGTGCTCATCTCGATGCACAGCGTAACTCCGGCGCTCTCGCGACTGTTGCGCCTGGCATGGCTGCCGCCCCGCCCTCGGTCCCGTTCCCCCGTCGGCCGCTCGAAGCGGGCGGCTGGTCCTCCTGCTCGTGCTCGTGGCCGTCCCCGTGCTCCTGCTCGTGGCCATCCCCGTGCTCCTGCTCGTGCTCGTGCTCGTGGGAGCGGGTGCGGTGGTGGTACGAGGACCTGCTCGGCTGGCCGACGGTGCCCGGGGTGCCGGTGCGGCTCCGCGTAGGTGTCCGGTTCGACGTCCTGGACGTCCCGGCCGAGGCCGGCCACGCGGCGCTGGAGCGGCTGGGGCGGTCCGGTCCTGCCCCGCTGCGGCCCGGTTTTCCGGTGGCCGTCCGGGGCGAGCGGATGCTGCTGCTCGTGGCGGCGGGTGGTGCGGACGAACTGCCCGGGCTGCTGGAGTGGCTGGAATGGGGCTCGCTGCCGCTCGACCTGACGGCGGTCGGTGCGGGCGACCTCATGGAGGCGCCCACGACTCCCGGGCCCGGCTCGACCGGGCTGCCGCCGCGCCCCCCGGGTCGCGACGGCCCGCAGGGGGCCGCTGTCTGGCTGCGCCCCCCAGAGCCGGGGTGCGGGGTCGAGTCCTCGCTGCCGACACTGTCGGCCACGGGGGACGCCGGAACCGCCCCCGATCTCGCGCGACTGGTCCGCACACTGGCGACTCAGTGCCACCGGGTCCGGCTCTCCCCGCCTTCCCGGTTGTCCCGATCCCCCCGGTTCTCCCCGGCGACGCGTTGAGATCGTCCGGGAGGGGGGCTGTGGCGCGGGTCCGGTGCGGGTGATCAGCCGTTGGCCTGCTCGTACGCCTCGCGAACCTTCGCGGGAACACGGCCGCGGTCGTTCACGTCCCAGCCGTTCTCCTTCGCCCAGGCGCGGATCGCCGCGGTGTCCTGGCTGCCACCGGAAGAAGCGCGCGCCTTGCCGCGTCCGCCCGAAGCGCGGCCCCCGGTACGACGACCGCCCTTCAGGTAGGGATCGAGAAGCCCACGGAGCTTGTCCGCATTGGCGGTGGTGAGATCGATCTCGTAGGTCTTGCCGTCCAGCGCGAACGTCACGGTCTCGTCTGCCTCGCCGCCGTCGAGGTCGTCGACAAGAAGGACCTGAACCTTCTGTGCCACTGGATTTCCTTTCATCGATAACGTG
>NZ_BAABCQ010000368.1:0-1536 GCF_039539045.1 Streptomyces marokkonensis | reverse complement strand
TCGGGTCACCCAGCGTCGTACCCGTACCGTGCGCCTCCACCGCGTCCACCTGCGAGGCCAGCAGACCGGAGTCGGCCAGGGCCTGGCGGATGACACGCTGCTGGGACGGGCCGTTCGGCGCCGTCAGGCCGTTGGACGCGCCGTCCTGGTTCACCGCACTGCCGCGCACGACCGCCAGCACCTCGTGGCCCAGGCGCCGCGCGTCGGACAGGCGCTCCACCAGAAGCATGCCGACGCCCTCCGACCAGCCCGTGCCGTCCGCGCCCGCCGCGAACGACTTGCAGCGGCCGTCGGAGGCAAGGCCGCCCTGGCGGGAGAACTCGATGAACGCGCCGGGGGTGGACATCACCGTCACACCACCGGCCAGAGCCATCGTGCACTCGCCCTTGCGCAGGGCCTGGACGGCCAGGTGCAGGGCGACCAGGGACGACGAGCACGCCGTGTCGATTGTCATCGTCGGTCCCTCAAGACCGAAGGTGTACGCCACTCGGCCGGACAGGACGCTGCCCGACGTACCGATCCCGAGGAAGCCCTCGACGCCTTCCGGCACGGAGGCGACCTGCGAGGCGTAGTCGTGGTACATCATCCCGGCGAACACGCCGGTCCGGCTGCCGCGAAGGGACGTCGGGTCGATGCCGGCCCGCTCGATGGCCTCCCACGTCGCTTCGAGGAGGAGCCTCTGCTGCGGGTCCATCGCCAGCGCCTCGTTCGGCGAGATACCGAAGAACGCCGGGTCGAACTTCCCCGCGTCATAGAGGAAACCGCCCTCAGCCGTGTACGAGGTGTCGCGGCTGCCCGGGTCGGGGTCGTACAGGCCACTCACGTCCCAGCCGCGGTCGGTCGGGAAGGGCGCGATGCCGTCGCGGCCGGTCACCGTCAGCTGCCACAGGCCCTCCGGGCTGAGCACACCGCCCGGGTAGCGGCAACTCATGCCGACGATCGCGATGGGCTCGTCCGTCGTGCCCAGCAGCGTGGGCAGCCCGTGGTCCAGGACGTCCTCGCGGGGGGTGACCTCGTCCAGGATGAACTCGGCCAGCGCTTCAGGGGTGGGGTAGTCGAAGACCAGCGTCGCGGGCAGCCGCAGGCCGGTCTCGGCGTTGAGCCGGTTGCGCAGCTCCACCGCCGTGAGCGAGTCGAAGCCGAGTTCCTTGAACGCCTGCCCCAGCACGACGGCGTCTCGCGACGCGTGACCGAGCACGAGGGCGACCTCGCCGCGCACGAGTTCCATGACCATGGCTGTGCGGTCCGCCTCGCGGAGGCCGCCAAGCCGGTCGGCGAGCGCCGACTCGGCCGCGGCCGAGACCGCGGTGCGGCGGTTCGGGACGCGTACGAGGCTGCGCAGCAGCGGTGCGACGCCGTTGGACGCGGCACCCCGGCGGAGCACCGCGAGGTCGAGCCGGAGCGGAAGCACCGTTCCCCAGCCCGTGTGCTCGGCGGCGTCGAAGAGAGCAAGGCCCTGCTCCGCCGTGAGAGCGGGGAGACCGGCACGGGCCATGCGCTGCAGGTCGGTGTCGTCGAGGCGGCCCAGCATGCCGC
>NZ_BAABCQ010000367.1:0-1586 GCF_039539045.1 Streptomyces marokkonensis | reverse complement strand
AGCTTGGCGTTTAACCTCGCTGGGCTTGGTGTTCCTTGATTGACTCGGCGCGTTTGACGGTCTTGCCGACATCGTGGCGCCTGGCCCGTTGCTTGTTCTTCGAGCCGGGTGGTCGTCCGGGGCCTGGGCGGGACGGTTTCGGTGCGGCTGCCGGGCGGGCCGCGGTCGCGCGGATGTTGCGAAACCCCCGGCGGACGCGGGCGGGGGTGAGGCAGCGGGGTTTTGCGGGCCGTTCCCAGGGGCGGCGTAGGTCCTCGGCAAGGGACCGGGCGAGGCGGAGTTGGGTGTGGGCGGCGATGATCAGCCAGGTCCACAGGTCGGCCGCGTCGGGATTCCTGACCTTCGGGGCCGTCCAGCCCAAGGTCTGCTTCATCAGCCGGAAGGTGTGCTCCAGGTCGAAGCGGCGGAGAAAGGACTGCCACCAGCGGTCCACGTCTGCCGGTGCGGCAGCGGTGGCCGAGCACCACAGCCAGACCGGTTTCGGGTCCCGGTCACCGGGCAGGTGCTCGACCTTCAGGCGGATCAACGTGCCGTGCAGAACGGGGAGTTCTTCCTTGGCGTGGTTCAGCCAGGGGCCGCGGTGGGTAAGCCGGGGGTGCATCCGGTCCCAGGCCGTCGCGGTGGCCGTGCCGTAGCGGGTGGTGTCCGTGGCGGTCGTTACGTCGGGCTCGTGCCAGCTGTCGGGCTTCTTGAACGTGAGAACGCCGCCATGCCGACGGGGGCGCCCGCCCCGGGGGCCCGACCGGGCAGGGCCTGGGTCGCGGAGCATGACCCGGTCCGAGCGCAGGCGCCCTACCAGCACGACGGGCAGGCCAGCGAGCGCGTGGGTCAGGTAGGCGACGTCGTAGCCGGAGTCCATCATGATCAGGATGTCCGGGTCGCCCGGCTTCCAGTGGCCCGCGCTCGTCAACCGGTCGACGGTGTTGCGGAGTTGGGCTGCAGTGACGGTGGTCGCGTCATCGGCCGGGCCCAGGCGGACTGCGTCCAGCAGAGCGACCCAGGAGGTGCGGCCGGACTCCAGTGCCGCGACGAAAGAGTAGGGCCAGCCGGGCACCAGTTGGTCCGAGCTGCGGTCGCCGCGTCCGTAGACATGGCAGAAGAGCCGGTCGGCGCTGGTGGGAGCGTCGGGTCGCAGCCAGTGCGACACGTCCACGGCGAGCACGATCCGCCCGTCGGCCGCCTTCGGCAGCGGCAGGCCGGCCAGCGCACGGCGCAACCGCGTCGGCTCCAGCCACCCCCGGCCCAGGGCCGCGTACAGCGCACCGTGCCCGCGCCGGTGCTCGACCTCCAGCGACAGTTCGACCAGGGTCTTCACCGGCCCGTCCGCGCACAGCATCGCGTCCGCCAGCTCGAAGAGTGCGTCCTGGCGAGCGTAGAGGCATTCGTAGAACTCGACCCGAAAGCGGGACAACACGTCCAACGCCTCGCCTGCGGGCGCATCGACAGACAGACTCATACACAGTGGCCGTTCTCTTGTACTTCGTGACTCGACATCTCGAAGCGTGGAGAACGGCCGCCCCCGCTGTCCCGGAAAGAACCGCAGATCAGCAGGTCGTGTGACCTGCGAGGTTAAACGCCAAGCTCAG
>NZ_BAABCQ010000366.1:0-1610 GCF_039539045.1 Streptomyces marokkonensis | reverse complement strand
CCCGACTTCGAAACCGGCGACGTCCTCTACCTGACAGGACGGGCAGAGATCTTGGCCGGCGCCGACGCCGCTTCCATGATCCCGCACAGCAAACTCGCTGTCCGAGTGCGGGTGGAGGCGGCTCGATTCGTGAAGGACGGGCTGCCGTTCCGTGGACAACTGCTGGACCAGTCGCCCTACAACCCGCCGGTACGCAGGTTGGCTCACGAAATCAGCGGAGCGGAGTCCCGCTCAGCCGACAGCGTCGACGCGGACGGCCGACCGGTGGGGAAGGCTACGGCGACATTGATCCGCGCACACCATCTGACGCCGACGATCTCGCGATACACCTTCCGGCTCGCCCCCGATCTGTCCACCCCACGGTCGAGCGCAGAGTTCCAGCAGCTCGAACCCTGGCGCGCGGGGCAGCACGTCACTCTTGATTTCTCCGCCACACTCGATCGCGGATGGTCACACATGCGCGACCACGACCCCCGCTCACTCAACGACGATTACATCCGGGCCTTCACCATCTCGAGCCCGACGCTTCCCACCCCTGAAGAACGCACCGCAGGAACGGAACACCGCGGACCGCTGAGCGAGGCCGAATTCGAGGTCACTGTCCGGAGGAACGGGCCGGTCACGTCACTCCTGGCCAAGTGGAAGCCCGGTGCGCCGCTTTCCGCCACCGTTTTGGACTTCGGCGGCGAAGAAGAGGTGAGGTACGCCGACGCAGCCAAGGGGTCGCGCACCGATGACGACATCATCGTGGTGGCCGCTGGAGTAGGAATCACACCTCTCATGGCGCAGGCGCAGCCCGTGCTGGAATCCGGCCGGAGGATGAGAATCCTCTGGAGCCTGAGAACGGATGACCTGCCGCTGGCAGTCGACGTCCTGGAAAAAGTCGACGGCCTGGGAGCGGTAACGGAGCTGTTCGTGACCCGATCGGTCGACGGAAAACAAGACGCAGAAATCGACAGGATCCGCCGGCTCGGCACAGTAGTACGCACCCGACGGATCCAGAAGAACGACGTTCTGACCAAGGGCACAGCGACTCGGCGGCGATTCTATGTGTGTACAGGTTCCGGTCTGAGGAGGTCGGTCCTGGAATGGACGGCAGGGGAATACGTGCAGTTCGAGACGTTCGACTACTGACGTAGGCCCGGTCAACCTCCCCCGGAACCCGTCCACGGGGTGGGTGAGGCCAGTTGGCGCCTCGCCTTGACACATCCCGGGGACAGCGCAGGTCCCCTTCTCGAAACAGCAGAAAGGCAGAGTTGAAATGACTACGTCGTCGCCGCAGCCGGGAGCCCGAATCGTGGACGTAGGCCACTACCAGCCCCCGCGGGCGGTGAGCAACGACGAGATCGCGCGCATGGTCGATACCAACGACGAATGGATCAGACAGCGCGTCGGGATCGCCAGCCGGCGCTTCGCGGACACTGAGTCCGTCGCCGACACCTGAGCAGCGACACAACGGGCCTGACACACCATCAGAACGAGCGTCAAATGGGCGTCACGAGCGTCATTCCAGCGTCAAGATATCGCCCGTAACGCCCACACCGCACATATTGATCAGAAACTCATGGGGTTCTCGTCCAGGACGGTGGGCGGGGTGGGCAACACATCCG
>NZ_BAABCQ010000365.1:0-1617 GCF_039539045.1 Streptomyces marokkonensis | reverse complement strand
AAGCGAGTTAGGCGACCATGTTGACCTAACGAAAACTGGCGGCAGTGATGATGAGTCTGGCCGGTACGACTGTCGTGAGATATACCGGAACATGGAGCTAGAGTCTGAGAGCGGTGAAATCGCCCCGTTCCGGTGCAATTCGTGGGATTGCTACTGCTGCGCCCACCGGATGAAGCAAAACCTCATCGAGGAGATGGACAGGCTCGTCGAAGATCGTCCCGAGCTGCGGCGACTCCTGACCATCACGCTCGACGAAGATGCAGCTCCGAACAGTCAGGATGAACAGCACCGATACCTGACCGAGCGGTGGAATGCCCTCAGAACGGAGATAAAGGACCAGTACCCCGGAATGTCGTACATCTGGATACGTGAGGAAGGTGAAAGCGGAAACCCGCACCTGCACCTGCTCGTAGACCGGTACCTGCCTCAGGCGATGCTATCGAGAACAGCCGAACGTGTAGGACTCGGTGAGGTCGTGGACATCCGGCGAGTGAACGCGAGAAACGCGGCCAGATACGTTACGAAGTACTTGACGAAGGGAGCGCTTCACGACCTGCCTGACGGCGCGAGAAGATACGGCAGTAGCGCCGACATCATGCTTGAGGTCCGTGGGTCGTCAGAGGAACCTGAAGAGGACTGGGACCTGCTCATGGACGACCACGAGGTCTCGAAGGTGTCCGGTGACGGTCCACTGCGACGTGAAGTTACGTCGACCGACCTGTACCGCCAGCGCGTTGAGGGCAGAGTGCCCGGACTTGATCCACCCGACTAGTGAGGAAGGGCGCAACCGGGGCCAGCGAAGGCAGAGCGAGCGCAGCGAGCGACCACCGAGCGCGCCGGCTGCGGCAGACCGCAGCGGGCCAGTCTCGGCACCCATAGTCTAACTCCGCGCTGGCCGGTAGAGGCTCTGTACCGTCGAAATGGGTGACCGGTGTTTGCCACTCATACAATCAACCATACAGAGTGGCTTCCGGTCACCCGCTGCGCGCCCTGGGCTGCGAGCGGCCCCCTGCGGGTCCGAGCGACCCCGCGCCGCCAGCGGGACGTGAGGGCGACGTAAGGGCACCACAGTTAAGTCGCTACCCGCTGGATGTCTCTCAAAGGAAATAAAGCCGTGCCAGCCCCGATACAGCGGGACTGGCTGAGTCTGATTGGTACCCAGAACTCAGCTAGTTCTGAAACGACTCAGAGGTATAAATCTAGGCGCTTCGGGAGCCGCTTCTGTTCGGTACCTGATGGTTTCCCATTATTACAGTATTGTCCCGAAGACCTGCTAGAATGCCAACATAGTGAGAAGCACATACTGACGGCTGCTTCCACCGCCGCCACGAGGTCCGGAAAGCGGCGGGCCGGTGAGCGAGCGAAGCGAGCGAACGAGCGCCGAGCGCCCCGAGGCGCGAGAGGCCCAGAGCCGCCGGAAGCGGCCCCCTGCGGGCCGAACCGGAAGCCGGGCCGCAAGACCCGACCGAAGGGAGGGGTCTCGTGAGCGGCAGCGGTTGCGGTCCTTCACTTGACGTTGGTAAGAACAACTCAAGAGAGTCTGTACCGTGTCAGACCGAGCAAAGCGAGTTAGGCGACCATGTTGACCTAACGAAAACTGGCGGCAGTGATGATGAG
>NZ_BAABCQ010000364.1:0-1621 GCF_039539045.1 Streptomyces marokkonensis | reverse complement strand
TGGTCTCCTCCCGGGGTGTTTACCCTGGTATCAGCCGTATCGCAGGTTATGTACGCCCTCAAGGCTAACCGGCGGTCGTCTCTCCGGTTTGCTCGATCTTGCGCAGAAAGGGCTACTCAGGTCAGCGGACGTCGGGGGCGGCTCCTCGGAGGAAGAGGTCGACGACGTCCTGGGCCAGGCGGTCGGCGGAGGCCGGGGCGCAGTCGTCCTGTGGGGGACGGACGGTGGCGGCCAGCTCCATGAAGGCGGTGGCGAGGAACCCCGGATCGGCTTGCCGCAGTTCGCCCGTGGCCACCGCCTGGGCCATGAGGTCGGTGACGGGCTGGATGAGGCCGCGCACGTAGGCGTGGGAGACCTCGGTGCGCTGGTCGTCCTCGAGGTGGCGGGTCGCGTAGTAGATCTGGTTGCTGAGTGCGGAGTTGTAGGTGCCCTGGGCGTAGGAGGCGGCGAGGGCGAGGAGCTTGTCGCGCAGGGTGCCGGGGGTGGTGAGTGCTCCTTGGAGGAGGGCCGAGGCTTCCTTGGTGTAGTGGTCGGCCACCTCCATGAACAGGGCGGGTTTTCCGCCGGGGAAGTGGTGGTAGAGGCTGGCCTTCTTCACGTCGACGGCTTTGGCGATGTCGTCGAGGGAGACGCCGAGGTAGCCGTGGTCGGCGAGGCGGCGGGCGAACTCGTCACGGGCACGGGCGCGGGTGTCGGCCTGGCGGGGCATGGTGGTCAGACTCCTGTACGGGTACGGCGGGTCAGTCAGGGTGAGGTGAGCAGGGCGCGCATGGCTTCCAGCGGCGGGGTGAGCGGGTTGACGTCGGCCGCGTTGGTCATCCAGCCACCGAGCTGGTCACACTCATAACCTACCTATCAATAGGTAGGTTATCAATTCGCCTTCGTCTCAGACCCTGGTCAGCGGAAAGTGGAGTCACCCGCGTCGCGCGCCCCGAGGCAGGTGCCGGCCACCATCCGCTGCGGCGGCGTCCCTATCGTCCGCGGCCCGTCGGATCTGGACTCGCTGCTCAACATATTGCTCACCGCCCATGCCGAGGGGAGTACCCGTGCCGGGCTACAAGGGTGCTGTGGGCGAGGCTGTGGTCGCAGGTCACGTCACCCTGCCCGCTTCTACTCACCACTGCAGGCCGGTGCGACCGACGAACTTCCCCGCCTGGCCCCCTTCACCGTCCGTAGTTCACCGTGAAGGGAAGGGTGAGGGCGGCCCCGGTGCGGGCCGCCCCCGTGCTTCAACGTCTGCCACCACCGGCGCCCGAGCCGGCGGCGGGCCGTCCGGCCGGGGCTGGGAGAGAACCGAAGGGTGCCTGGCTGCCTGGATCGCACCCCTGTGCGGCGGTGACGTGTCGCATCAGCCCGGCTGGTCGCCCGCGTAGCGATAGATGTCGCCTGCGCTGCTGACGTGCCAGACGGTGCCGTCGGCGGCGGCGCAGATGTCGACGGCCTCGCCGGGGATCGGGACCGAGGGGCTGGGGTCGCCGGCGTTGTTGCGGAGAACCTGTATATGTCGCCGTTGGAGTTCCACGCCCCACACGTTGGTCCGCGACCCCGTGGTGATGGCCGCGAGACTGCCTGAGATCCTGATCCACTCGGGAATGTGGCCCTGCCTTTCCTGTGGGGGACG
>NZ_BAABCQ010000363.1:0-1698 GCF_039539045.1 Streptomyces marokkonensis | reverse complement strand
GGCCCCGTTACCTTTCTCGTGGCCCCGCAATGGGGCGCCTGGCCCCCGGGTCCGGTATGGCTGTGTGCCCCCTGTCGAAGTCGATGACCTGGGGGGTGTTGCCGCCGGGCTTCGGGGCACCGCTTGACCGCTGATGAGGGGCCTGACGACCGTCCGGTCCGGCGCAATGCCGGACTGCTTTTGGGCGGGGATGTCTGCGTAACGTGGTTGCCGGCGTGTGGTGCCGCAGGGACGGCCAGGATCGGGCACGAGTGCACGTCGAGGGGGCACGCGAGCATGGTCGACACCGTCGGCACAGATCTGTTCCTCGGCCTTGACCTGGGCAAGGAGTTCCACCACGCCCACGGTCTGACCGGGCACGGCAAGACCGTCCACGACAGACGGCTGCCCAACACCGAACCGAAGCTGCTGGAGCTGTTCACCAAGCTGGTCGCGAAGTTCGGCACCGTCCTGGTCGTGGTCGACCAGGTCGCCAACATTGGCGCCCTGCCGGTCACCGCGGCCCGGGCGGCGGGCTGCCGGGTCGCCTACCTGCCCGGTCTGTCGATGCGGCGGGCCGCCGACCTCTACCCCGGCGAGGCCAAAACCGACGCCCGCGACGCCTTCGTGATCGCGGACACGGCCCGGACCATGCCGCACACCCTGCGCGCGATCGACCGGGACGACGAGACGCTGGCGGCGCTGACCATGCTCACCGGCTACGACAACGACCTGGCCGGCGAGGTCAACCGCACCACCAACCGGCTGCGCGGCCTGCTCTCCCAGATCCACCCCTCCCTGGAGCGTGTCCTGGGCAAGCGGCTGGCCTACCCCTACGTCCAGGCCCTCCTGACCAAACACGGTTCCCCCGCGAAGATCAGGAAGCTGGGGCGTGTCCGCTGCGAGGCGCTGCTCAAGGCACACGGCTCGCGCAAGGCCGCCCACCTCACCGCCGAGATCTTCGAGGCGCTGGACGAGCAGACCCTCGTGGTCCCGGGCACCGAGACCTCCGCGCTGATCGTGCCCGGCCTGGCCGCGCAGCTCGCCGCCGCCCACACCCAGCGCCATCAGGCCGAGCAGGAGATCGCCGCCCTGCTGGAGGCCCTCCCTCTTTTCCACCTCCTGACGTCCCTGCCCGGCATGGGCGTCAGGACCACCGCGGCCGTCATCGTCGCGATCGGCGACGGCACCACCTTCCCCACCGCCGGGCACCTCGCCTCCTACGCCGGACTCGCCCCCACAACGAAGTCCTCGGGCACCTCCATCCGCGGCGAACACGCGCCTCACCGCGGCAACCGGCTCCTCAAACGCGCCCTGTTCCAGGCCGCGTTCGCCGCGATCGGCTGCAAGACGGACCTGTCGTCCCGGATCTACTACGACCGTCAGCGCGCACGCGGCAAGACCCACACTCAGGCGATCCTCCGCCTGGCCCGCCAGCGCGTGAACGTCATCCACGCGATGATCCGCACCGGCGCCCTCTACGAACCACGCACCCCCGACGACATCGACCTCGCCGCCTGACGCCTCCACCGCCCTACCCTCCAGGCCCCATCACGCCCGTGCACCGGCACGGCCCTCCGGCCCTGCCGACCACCGGGGCTGCCCCTCAGCCACCCGATCCGCCGGGAACACCCCGCTTCGCGGGGCGTTCCCGAAACCATCGCGAATCCCCGCGAACCGACCCCACCAGGGTTGACGAAACAGATAGGGGCACCCCCC
>NZ_BAABCQ010000362.1:0-1760 GCF_039539045.1 Streptomyces marokkonensis | reverse complement strand
CCCTCATTTCGCCGCTACTTCGACTACATCCAGCGTGAGCTGGAACTACCCTTCGAGGAACGACTCAAGGACACTACTTGGGAGCAGCACTACCAGCATCTGTTGGATCGGCGCCAGCAGGAGCCGGACGATCCCAGGAAGCGGTACGACACCGTCATGATGCCGGTGAACGCCGCCGACTACGGAGTGCCACAAATCCGCAACCGTGTGATTATCGTCGCCTTTCGTCGCGACCTTAACGTGGACATCGAGCTGTTCAAAAAGCTCGTTCAGCCGACGCACTCCGAAACCGCCCTCATCCGTTCCATGGTGGAAAACGGGGACTACTGGAAGCGGCACTCGAATGTGCCCGACCATGTACGCGAATGGGTCATGGCCCGCCTCCCAAAGGGCGTGCCGATGGACGATGGCCTGCTTCCTTGGCACACCCTGCGCGACGCGCTCGCCGGTATCGGCGACAACAAACCGCTGCCGGAGGTGCCGGACGAGTGGCTGGACCGCACCGAGCACTTCCTCGGCGGGTTCACGGAACACATCGGCTGGCCCGGTGCCCGAATCTACGACGGCCATACCCCCAATGAGCTCGACCGCCCAGCGAAGACCGTGAAGGCTGGAGTGCACGGTGTACCCGGCGGGGAGTCGGTCATGCTCCTGGACGAGTTGGTGACCGACAAGGCCGCTCAAGGCGGCGTCCGGTACAAGCACCGGTACATGACGGTCCGCGAAACCGCTCGCGTCATGACCTTCCCTGACACGTGGGAACTCAAAGGGCCCCGAGGGGAGAAGATGCGTCAGTTGGGCAACGCAGTGCCGGTTGCCCTTGGCGAGGTTTTCGCCAAGGCGGTCGCCACCGTCCTGGATGAGGCGGAGGGGCGTCAGAAGTGACCGGGCCCACCAGCAGGGCGCAGAGCGGCTGGAAGCACGACTCGCCGCCGGACCGAGCGTGGAAAGGGCGGCCCGGTAGAACCCGGGCCACCATCGCGGCCGAACAGGACCGAGCCGCTGGTGGTCGCCACAGGCGCTCGGTGGATCTTGGCGAGGGACGGTTCGCCCGAGCGTCCGTGGAGCTGAAGGTACTTCCCGACACACGACGCATTCGCGCGTACCTGCGTTGGTCCGACAGGGGCAAGTCCCCGGCTCGCTACCTGGGGCAGGTCGAGTGTGAGACGCGTGCCGCGAACCTTGCCGAGGGTTGGAAGATGGCCTGGGAGAAGGGCCTTGTCACCGAGGAACCGCCGACAGAAGGATCCTGGGCTTCGTCGCCGTCGGTTCGCGCCGTCATGCGGGCAAACCGCAGCAGAGATACCCGACCCGAGGTGAGGCTTCGATCCTTGCTGCACAAGCAGGGACTTCGCTACCGCGTGGCGGCTCGCCCCCTCCCTGAACTGCGTCGCACAGCTGACCTGGTCTTCACCAAACCCAAGGTTGCGGTTTTCGTCGACGGTTGCTTCTGGCACGGCTGCTCGGAGCACCTTCGGGCGTCACACAAGAACGTCGAGTTCTGGCGAAACAAGATCGAAGGCAACCAGGCCCGGGACGCGGACACAGATCGCCTCTTGCGAGAGGCTGGCTGGCGGGTCGTTCGCGTCTGGGAGCACGAGGCCCCCGACGTAGCTGCGGCGCGGGTGATGTCAGTCGTGCGAGCCTCGCCACCAGACCGACATGAATCCGAACAATCGGCGTAAATCATGGAGAGGTAGCTACACTCGCCGACTCTCGGCACATGCACCCGGGACTGATTAGCACATCGGGCTGAAGGT
>NZ_BAABCQ010000361.1:0-1763 GCF_039539045.1 Streptomyces marokkonensis | reverse complement strand
CTTTTGCGCAGTGGCGTCGGACGCAGGGTCTGCCCGCCGTCTCGCTGGCCTGGGGTCTGTGGGGTGAGTCGAGTGCGATGACGGGTGCGCTGGGTGCGTCGGATCAGGCGCGTATGAGTCGTGGTGGTATTCGGCCGTTGTCGGTCGAGGAGGGGATGGGTCTCTTCGATGCCGGTGTCGCGTCTGGTGAGGCGGCGTTGGCGGCGGTGAAGTTCGACTTCGTCGCGCTTCAGGAGCAGGCGGCCGTGGGTGAGACGGCGTCCGTGTTGCAGGGTCTGGTGCGCAGGCCCCGGCCGACCGTCCGCACCGAAGCCGGTACCCCCGCCGGCGGCACGGCCAAGGAGTCGCTGGCCGACAGGCTGGCCAGGATGCCGCAGGCCGAGCGGCAGCGCACACTGGTCGACCTGGTGAGCGCCGACGCCGCGACCGTCCTGGGAGGACGCCGAGGAGCCGACGCCATCGCGCCGGACCGCGCCTTCAAGGACCTCGGCTTCGACTCCCTCACCGGTGTGGAACTGCGCAACCGCCTCACGGCGGCGACGGGCTTCCAGCTCCCCGCCTCGGCGGTGTTCGACTACCCGACCCCGGCCGCCCTCGCCGACGTCCTGCTGGAGCAACTGAGCGTCTCGCCGGGGTCCGTGCTCGCCGAACTGGACCGGTTGGAAGTCGCGTTGACCAGCATGACCCTGGACGAGGACGTCATGGCCCAGACCGCCAAGCGTCTCCAGACCCTGGCCACCCGGTGTGCGACGCCCGGTGCCCCGATGGACGACGAGGACGCGTTCGACCTCGACTCCGCATCCGACGACGAGCTCTTCAGCTTCGCGGAGAACGAACTCGGCTCCTCCTGACCGCGGCACACCGGCCCCCCACCCGTTGACCAGCCCGAAGGACTCTTTCGATGAGCACCAACGACGACAAGCTGCGCGACTATCTCAAGCGTGCCCTCGCCGACCTCAGCCAGGCGCGCAAGCGGCTGCGCGAGGTCGAGTCGGAGAAGAACGATCCGATCGCGATCGTCGCCATGGGCTGTCGTCTTCCGGGTGGCGTCTCCTCGCCCGAGGAACTGTGGGAGATGCTCGCGGCGGGCACCGACGGCATCTCGGAGTTTCCGACGGACCGAGGCTGGGACGTGAAGGGGCTCTTCGACCCCGACCCCGAGCAGGCCGGGAAGTCGTACGTCAAGGAGGGCGGCTTCGTCACCGACGCCGCCGAGTTCGACGCGGCGTTCTTCGGGATCAGCCCGCGCGAGGCGCTGGCAATGGACCCGCAGCAGCGGCTCCTGCTGGAGACCTCGTGGGAGGTCTTCGAGCGGGCGGGCATCGACCCCACCTCTCTGCGGGGCCGCAACGTGGGAGTCTTCGCCGGCACCAAGCCCCAGGACTACATCCCGAGCCTGGAGGGCGGGGAGTCCAGCACCGAGGGGTACGCCCTGACCGGCAGCGCAGGCGCGGTCACCTCGGGTCGTGTCTCGTACTCGTTCGGCTTCGAGGGCCCCGCGGTCTCCATCGACACCGCCTGCTCCTCCGCCCTGGTCGCCATTCACCTGGCGGCCCAGGCGCTGCGCAGCGGCGAGTGCTCGCTCGCCCTCGCCGGCGGCGTGGCCGTGATGGCCACGCCGGGCGCCTTCGTGGCGTTCTCGCGGCAGCGGGGCTTGGCGGGGGACGCACGGTGCAAGGCGTTCGCCGAGGGCGCGGACGGCACCTCGTGGGCGGAGGGTGTGGGCCTGCTGCTGCTGGAGCGGCTGTCCGACGCGCGGCGCA
>NZ_BAABCQ010000360.1:0-1778 GCF_039539045.1 Streptomyces marokkonensis | reverse complement strand
GGATATAGCGTTCGGTTTCAGGGAAAGTCGCCACGCTAGGATTCTCTCCCACACCACTGACAACCGGCGTGCTGTCGGTGGGAACGCCGTGAGTCCCGATCTTCTGTGCGTGGTGGAGTAGCTGCCCACCCACGATCGGGGCGGGCAGACGTGATGCGCGACCGCCTCAGGGCCGAGAGGGCCCGCTGGAGTCAAGGGGGCGCAGGTTCAAATCCTGCCATCTCGACCACGCTTTTCGCAGGTCGGAGGCCGTTCTCTCATCCGTGGGAGGGCGGCCTTTCGCGCGTTCCGGGGCGTGGTGGTCGCAGCCGTGCGGTCCGGCCCGCACGGTTGGCCGTCTGCTCGGCTCCCCTGAGTACGTGAGAGGCGGTCATGAGAGGTTGAGCCCCGCGTGGTCCCACTGATCGAGCAGCATCTCTGCCGGTAGCGCGCTGCCGTCAGGAGCCAGGCGCTGGACCGGCATGTTGTCGGAGGGGCATGCGAGCAGTTGCTCGGCGACGAGGTGGGGAACGAGTAGCGCTGTGGTGCCGGCCTTCCGGTTGAAGGCCACCTGGCAGGTGGCGATGACCGCTGCTTCCCACAAGGTGAGGGGGTCGCGTTCCGGCTCGCTGTGGTGGGTCCTGACGAGGGCGGGCGCCTTCACCGCCACCAGCTGCCATGGCGTACTGACGGGGCGACAGGCTTCTTCTCGTGCCTGACGGATCCAGTCGGCAGTGAGTAGGCGGAAGGCGGCGTGGGCCTCGGGCTTCCCCTTACGGCGACGTCCGAAGGCGTCACTGACGACGGTGTAGACCGAGAAGTCCTGATCTTCCAGGCGGCGCCAGGACCAGATGGCTCGCCGACTCCACTCGTACCATGCTCGCCGGAAGGTCTTCTCCGCTTCCGCTCCCAACCCGGCGAGGCCGGGGTCTGCGGAGAACTTCGGCTCGGGCAGGATACGCACGGCAGCCGCCTCCAGCAGGCGGATCGGCTGCACGAGGGCCGCGAAGGCCCGACGCTCCTCGTCGAGGACCGTGGCGAGGCGACTCTGCAGACCATCGGCCCAGGGGGCGAGGAAGGGGTACTCGGACACGGCCTCGTTGCTCCGTGTCAGGTAGGAGTGCAGCCGACGCCAGTGCTCGTGACGTCGGGAGCGGAAGTTGCGGGCGCGGTCGTATCGCTCCCATTCCTCGTCGTGCCCGGCCTCGTCGTCGTCTTTCTCCTCCTCGTCGCCGGATTCGGTGGCGGGGGGCGGGTACTCGCCGGCGGTGAGGGCGGTGGCGGCGTCACGCTCGGCCTCGAGGTCTTCCTCGTCCTTGGACTCCCGGTCGAGCCAGATGGCGAGTGAATCCACTTCGCTCACAGCGGCGCCGAGCGGCAGGATGAGGCTGCCTGTGGGCAGAGGCCACCGACAGCTCGGGCAGAGCCGCGCCACGGCTTCGCCGAAGGGGACGTCGATCTGGTTCACGGAGGCGGCTGACCGCAGCGTGCGGCACTCGGGGCTTCCGTGGAGCTTGCCCTTGCCTGTCGCCGAGACGTGGCAGGTGATGAGGATGTCCCGGGTCAACCCCAGGGGAACCTCAGGTGTAAAGAGGGAACCGAGCATGACATGGCGAAGCTCATCGCGAGTCGAGGACATGTCGGCAGGCTATGCGCGGCCACTGACAGTCCGCCGGTCAATCTGCCCTCTCCACCCTGCGGTGACCAGAGACGCCAGAGCGATCCTCACCGCCAGGACAGCGATCCTGGGGACCAGTTGGGGACCACACGGTACGCGCGGTGGTGCACGATGCATGCTT
>NZ_BAABCQ010000359.1:0-1870 GCF_039539045.1 Streptomyces marokkonensis | reverse complement strand
GAATCCCCGCGAACCGACCCCACCAGGGTTGACGAAACAGATAGGGGCACCCCCCGAGCCGGCGTACAGGACGGGCATCTCCTCGACCCCGGCTTGCCCACACAGGAAGTCGGATCCGCCCTGTTCCCGGGGGCGGCCGGCAGACACGTACGAATCGTCAGCGCGTGATGCCGGGTTACCTCGGCCGCTCCGTGTTCGCTTTTCGGAGCATTCATCCGTTCGAGGGGACATACGGCTCTTCCGCTCCGGAGCGTTACCCCGTTGCGCGATGGTGCAGCGGTCCTACGAAAAGGGTTCTTCATGGAGCGTTTGCTCGCGCCGCACGAGGCGGCCATCGCCGCGGCCGGTGTCCGGGTTGTCTTGTCCTGCGACGTGGAGGGTGACCTGGACGAAGCTGTCCTGGCTCAGGCACTGACCCATCTGCAAGCCCGTACCCCGCTGCTCACCGGTAAGATCACCCAGGGGCCCGGGAAGCAGCCGCTGGCCCTCATCGCAGACGCGGCCCCAGGGCCAGTTCTGGGGCACGGTACCGATTTCGACGAGGAGATCAACACCCCTCTCGCATGGGACCAGGGCCCGCTGCTGCGGGCAACGGTGGTGCGCGGGCGGGAACGTACCCGGGTGGTGATGAGCCTCCCGCGGGCGTTCGTCGACGGGATGAGCTATCTGTCCCTCCACCACCGTCTGTGGGAAACGTACACCTCTCTGGCCACCGGCCGGCCCGTCTCCGCCGGCGTGATCCAGCCGGTACTGGGACCGGCCCTGGACGACCTGCTCGCCTCGCAGTTCACCTCGGGACAGCTACGGGAGTTCGTGGCCGAACGCACGCGACTGGACACCGAAAGGCCGCCCGCGCTCGTGCCCGCCCTCGCCTCCCACGACGGAGGCCCCGGAAAGAACATGAGTTTCCGCATCGTCGGTGTCGAGCTCGACGGCGGCCGCTGCGAGAGGCTGGTGCAGTGTGCGAGGGAGGCTTGCCTCTCGGTCAACGCCCTGGTCTCAGGGGCCCTGTTGACCAGCCTGCGCTCCCTGCTGCCAACTCAGGACGACCCGGTTCGACTGCTGTGCACCACTGCGGTCGATATGCGCCGTCGGCTCGCCCCACCCCTGCCGGCTGAGGTCCTGCAGTCCGCGGCGACCACCACCTCCATTCGCCTGGAGGTCAGCAAAAAGACACATCCCGCTGCGGTCGGGCAGGACCTGGCCGCCCGGCTGCGGGACGACCTGGAGAGTGGTGCCGCGGCGATGGAACTGGCGGCCTTCCCCTACATGCTCGACCAGCATCCGCCCAGCCTCGTCATCACCAACGTGGGCACCGTTCCGGAACCGGCCCTGCCCGAGGGCCTGCGGATCAGCAACGTGCGCCTGGCTCCGCTCGGCCACGTACCCATGATCTTCGCCGTCGTCAGCCGCTACCAGGCACGGCTGGCCGTCGATCTCACCTGGAGCCGAGCCTGGTACACGGACGTCCAGATCGCGGAACTGAGCGACCACGTATCCGCCGCCCTCGACCGCCTCACCACATAGCGTGTCACGGCGCACTGGCGCCGCAGCCTGCCCACGCCCTGTTCGCCTCCGGCGTACCCTCCCTGGACCGTCAAGAATCTATGTCAGGGCGTCCACTCCAAAGGATCAGCGGGGAAAGGGACCGGAAACCGGGCGTTACGACGTAAGTCTCCGTATCCGGAGGCGACCAGGAGGGACGCGGTCGCGCTCTACCGTGCCGCGGCCGGGAAGCGGACGTACGCGGCGCTGGCTGGGAGTGAGAGAGCCGCACTGGTATTTCTCTCGTCCCCGGCCCGCCGACCAGCCTTAAGAGAGCATCTGATCTAGATAGGGGATGTTCTGACATGTTTGTGTGACCGGCGGC
>NZ_BAABCQ010000358.1:0-1881 GCF_039539045.1 Streptomyces marokkonensis | reverse complement strand
CTTCCCGTTCACCGTCAGCGGCAACCGCTCCAGCACCACGAACGCCGCCGGGACGAGGTGACCCGGCAGGGCCTGCGCGGCGTGCGCACGCAGGGCGTCGGGGGTGAGGGCACCGTCGGCGCGGAGCACGGCGTAGGCGACGAGGCGCCGTTCGCCGGCCGGGTCGGGCACGGCGGTGACGACGGCCTCCCGGACGTCGGGCAGGGCCGTGAGGACCGCCTCGATCTCGCGGGGCTCGATGCGGAAGCCGCGGATCTTGACCTGGTCGTCCAGGCGGCCGAGGTACTCGATGCTGCCGTCGGCCCGCCTGCGGACCAGGTCGCCGGTGCGGTACATGCGGCTGCCGGGCGGCCCGAAGGGGTGGGCCACGAAGCGCTCGGCCGTCAGCGCGGGCCGGCCCAGGTAGCCGCGGGCCAGGTGGAGTTCGCCCGCCAGGTACAGTTCGCCCGCCGATCCCGGGGGGAGGGGGCGCAGCCGTTCGTCGAGGACGTGCGCGGTGACGTTGCGCAGCGGGGCGCCGATGGCGGGCGGGCGGTCGTCGTCGGGGGACAGCTCCGCCCGGGTGGCGTACACGGTGGCCTCGGTCGGGCCGTAGACGTTGAGGACCCGGCAGCCGGGCAGGGCCCGGTGGGTGTCGCCGACGAGGGCGGCGGGCAGCGCCTCGCCCGCGTAGAGCAGGGTGTGCGGTCGCGTCCGCAGGCCGGGTCCGGAGAGGAGGGCGGACAGGGCGGAGGGGACCGTGCTGAGCAGCCCGCCGCCGTCCCCGGCGTCCCCGCCGTCGCCGCCGTCGCCGTCCGGGCTGCTTCCGGCGTCCCCGGCGAGGGCCAGGACGTCGTCGACCAGCTCGACGCGCCCGCCGTTCAGCAGGGGGCAGAACAGCTCGAAGACGGAGACGTCGAAGTTCAGGGAGGTACTGGCGGTGACGGAGGCCGGTGCTCCGACGCCGAACTCCTCCGCCGCCCAGGCGGCGAGGTCGGCCACGTTGCGGTGCGGGACGACGACGGCCTTGGGCCGGCCGGTGGAGCCCGAGGTGAAGATCGCGTAGGCCGCGTGGCCGGGGCGCAGCGGACGCAGCCGGTCGGCGTCGGTCAGGTCGCCGGGGTCCTCGGCGGCCACGCGGGCGCGGACGCCGGGGTCGTCCAGGGCGAGGCAGCGGGCCGCGTCGGGCAGGGCGGTCGCGCCGTCGAGGGTGGTCAGGACGTACGCCGGGGCGGCGTCGTCCAGCATCAGGGTCAGGCGTTGCGCCGGGTAACCCGGGTCCAGCGGGACGTGGGCGGCGCCGGCCTTGAGCACGGCCCACACGGCGACGAGGAGTTCGGGGGTGCGCGGCAGGGCGATCCCGACGAGGTCCTCGGTGCCGACGCCCGCCCGGACCAGGTGCCGGGCGAGCCGGTTGGCGCGGGCGTTGAGGTCGCCGCAGCCGGTGTCGGTGCCCGCATGGCGCACGGCCGGTGCGTCGGGGTCGCGGCGCACCCGCTCCTCGAAGAGCCGGGGCAGGGTCTCGGTGACGGGCGGCGCGGCCGTGTCGTTCCACCGGGCCAGCCGGGCGCCTTCGGCGGGCGTGAGCAGTTCGGCCGCGCTCAGGGGCTGCTCGGGGCGGGCGACCATCTGCCGCAGCAGTGCGGTCAGCCGGTCGGCGAGGGACCGGACGGTGCCGTGGTCGAACAGGTCGGTGCTGTACTCCAGGACTCCGTCGATGCCGCCCTCTCCCCCGTCGGCTCCGCGGCTCTCCCGCAGGTGGAAGGAGAGGTCGAACTTGGAGACGCCCATGTCGAGGGGTTCGGGCCGCACGCGCAGCCCGGGCAGGGACGCTTCGGCGCGGGGCATGTTCTGGAGGGCGAGCATGACCTGGACGAGGGGGTTGCGGGACAGGGAGCGCTG
>NZ_BAABCQ010000357.1:0-1901 GCF_039539045.1 Streptomyces marokkonensis | reverse complement strand
CTCTGCGAGTTCCGTGCGAGATGCAGGCGGGTTCCGTGCGCCGTCGTACGCCGGATACCTGGGGGGCGCAACGAACACCGACCGGCACCCGTGCCCGCTATCTACATATCACCGCACCGGTTTCAGTGGCACAGCTCCACTCCACGATCAAAACGAAGAGAACACACAACAACCCGAAAAGAAAAGGCATCGCACCTCAGGCGGATTCAGCGCCACGTTCCAGGGGGAACATTCCTGAAAGACCCCAAAGTGACCCGCCGGGGGAACTCGACGGGAGAAAGGAGAAGCTCTCATGGCAAGGATTACGAGGATCGAGGCACATGTCCGCACGGCCGACGTACCACACGGGGGGACACAGGGATGGGTATACCTGGGCATCGCCGGCCGTGAATTCGTGCTCAACGCCTCCGGAACCGCCGGCGGCACTCGGACCGGCGACAACTGGACCTTCGTCCTCGGTGAGGACGCCAACGTCGAGAACCCCGCGTACAACGACCCTCGAAGGCCGCAGCTGGACACCGACAACCTCGACCGCTACCCCATCTATGTGAGGTTCGAGCCCGTAGGTCCCGATCCCGCGTGGTGCCTCGAACGCATCGTCGTCAGCGTCAACTCCGACACCGACCACCCGCACACCTTCGACAACCCTGACCTCGCCGACTTCGGTGAGGACCGGCGCCTGTGGCTGGGCCAGGAATACGGCAAGCAGTTGTACCTCAAGCGGTACGACGACTGACGGTCGGGACGCGCCGTGGTGACGCTGCGGGTGAGTGCGGGTCAGCCCCTGCGGCGATCCGTGTACCGGATGGCCTCGATCCAGGCCGTGGATGGCCGGGGGTGGCGACAGTCTGCCCCCGAGGGCGCCGAGGGAAGCCCTGTCCGGATGCCGGCCCCGACCCCGGTCCGTCCGACCACGATCAGACCTCGGGCACGCCGGCGAGGCGTCGGCCGACCCGCGTCGCCGTCTCCCGCAGCCAGATGTGGGCCGCGTCGTGCGTGTGCACCGGATGCCACCACAGGGCCTCCCGCAGCGGGACCGCCTCGTACGGCGGTTCCACCACGCGCACCGGGGCGAGCGGCCCGAGCAGCCTGGCGAGGCGGGCCTGGACCAGGGCGACACGGCGGGTGCCGGCCACCAGCAGGGGCAGCAACTGGAAACTGTCGACGGAGACCTCGACCCGTGGTTCGATGCCGAGCATGCCGAGCTGGCGCACGGCGGGGGCGTCGTAGGTGCGCTGGTAGGTGACCCACGGCAGTCGGGCGAGGTCGTGGCGGGTGAGCCGGTCGTCGACGCTCGGATGATCGTCGGCGACGAGGAAGACCCAGCGGTCCTCGTAGAGGTCGGTGGCGGGGAAGTCGCTGATGACTCCGTGCGGCATGAGCAGGCCGTCGGTGGCACTCAGGAGGGTGGCGGTGTCGTCGACCACGGTGGGCGGGGTCTGGGCGAAACGCAGTCTGATGCCGGGCGCCTCCTCGTGCACGACACGGGCGAGTTCGGTGCCGAAGACCGCGATGGCGTAGTCGGAGGCGATCAGTTTGAACTCGCGCTTTTCTTCGGCCGGGTTGAATTCGGCCTGGCTGGCGAAGAGGCGTTCCAGCAGGTCGTAGGCGGTGGAGGTGCGATCGAGGAGGACCTGGCCGAGCGCGGTGAGCTCGTAGTGGCCGCCGACGCGAGCGAGCAGGTCGTCGTCGAAATGGCGGCGGAGCCTGGCCAGGGCGGCGCTCATCGCGGGCTGGCTGAGGCCGACGCGCTGCCCGGCCCGGGTGACGTTGCGCTCCTCCAGGAGAGCGCGCAGGGCGACGACGAGGTTGAGGTCGAGGCGGGCCAGATTCACAGGACTTCCCCTTGGCGGTGCGGCGCCGACCAGGGGTAATTACTCTGCTGGATGCACGGCATCCAT
>NZ_BAABCQ010000356.1:0-1901 GCF_039539045.1 Streptomyces marokkonensis | reverse complement strand
ACTTACTTCAGAGGCCGCCCCCTGCACCGCATCGCCCATCCCTCGCGCGAGGTCGGCGTACTGCTGGGAGACGTGCCGGGGCACCCGGCCCGCACGGTTCGCGGCCACCTCCGCATGCTGTGCGCGGCGGCCGGTATTCCCGTCCGGCGGGCCGACGAGGTCCTGGAGTCGGTCGGCCTCGAGAGCCTGCGCGACGAACGCCTCGGCACCCTCTCTCGCGGAATGGACCGACGCCTCGGGATGGCCTGTGCGCTGCTTCCCGACCCGCACACCCTGGTGCTCGACGACCCCGCCGGTGGGCTCGGCGCACGCGAGACCCGCTGGCTCCGGGACACGCTGCGTGCCCATGCCGGCCAGGGAGGCACCGTCCTGTTCAGTACGGCGGATCCCAAGGAGGCCGCGTGTACCGCCGACCACGTCGTCACACTGGAACGGGGCCGAGTCGTCGCCGACCAGGCGGCGTCGGACTTCTCCCGCACGCGCCTGCGTCCCCGCGTCGCCGTCCGCAGCCCACACGCCGTCCGCCTCGCCGCCCTTCTGGCCAAAGAGGCACGCTCGGACCGCCGTTCCGTCGAGGTCGTACGCGAGAGCGGCAACCGCCTCGCGGTGTACGGCAGTACGTGCGCCGACATCGGCGAGACCGCGTTCCGTCACGGCATCCTCGTACATCAACTAGCCGACGAGGTCGGCGACATGGGCCCAGGGGCCGACACGGTGCCCGGCACTCGGGAACAGGACGCCACCGACTCCCGCGGGGCCGGCCCGCACCGGTCTCCCACCGGTGACGACTGCCGGCGGCCCGGTGGGTCGTCCCCGGCTCCGGCCGGCGCCCCTCAGTCGTCGGGCGAAGCGACCCGTCCCCTCCCCGAAGGGGCGCATCTCCGCGCCGACACCCCTCAGCCGTCGGGCGGTGAGGGGCAGGCCGGGGCGGAGCAGCGCCTTGTTGCTGACGGCTCCCCGCCCTCGTCCGGCGACACCCGGACGACCAGCACGCGTCACCGTCCCTTCGGGGGCGATACGCGGCGAGTGACCCGGAAGGCGGCATCCTCGCTTCCGCCCCCCGTCTCCGTCCGCTCCGCGCCCAGCCCGCTGCGCCCACTCCGCTACGAACTCCGCCGTGCGGCCGGCATCAGCACCGGGTTCGTCACCGGCGCCGTCGTCCTCGTCGTATCCGCCGTCACCGCAGTGATCCTGGCGCGCGTCGGGCACACCCCCCAGCCGCGCCTCCTGGCCGCGTGGCCCCGGGAGCTGCCGCTGCCGCCGGCGGCGCTCGGCGCGGGGCTGCTCGGTGCACTCGCCTTCGGCGACGAGTTCCGCCACCCCGCCCTGGCGGCGGACCGCGGCACCGTGCCCCGCCGGATGGGGATGCTGACCGCCAAACTCCTCGTCTCCGCGGCGACCGCACTGCTGCTGGCCGCCCTGACGGTGGGCTGCGACGCCGAAGTGCTCCGTCTGTTCTACGGACAGGAGCTCGCGCGGGCCCCCGCCGACTGGCCCGCACTGAGCGCCGGTTGGCTCGGGCTCGTGGTCGGCTGCGCCTGGTCCGGTGTGCTCGCCGCGGGAGTCTTCCGGTCCACCACGGCCGGTCTCGCCGCGGTGGTGGCTGTTCCCGTCCTCGTCGTACCGCTCGTACAAGAGGTCTGGGAGGGCCCGTCCGTGCGGACCGCCGCCGGCCTCCCGATGCGGGTGCGCGAGGTCCTGCTGACCCAGTGGCCGTTCGGAGGTGAGCGGTACCTGGCCGAGGTCCTGCACATGGTCGTCCAACCCGTGGGTAGCGCCCTGACGTTGTCCCTGACCACTCTGCTCTGCGCATACCTGCTCGTGACCCTGCGCAGCAGGGTCCGATGACGCCCGCCACACCCTTCCGGTCCGACCGTGTGCGCAACTCCCCGGGGAAAGCC
>NZ_BAABCQ010000355.1:0-1912 GCF_039539045.1 Streptomyces marokkonensis | reverse complement strand
CTCGCACCCGGCGGCCGGGTCTTCGTCGGCGACGTACGCGACCTGCGCCACCACCACACCCTGCGCACCGCCGTGGAGCTGGAGCGCGCCGCCCGCACCGGGGAGAGCACCGACGCCGAGGCCCTGCGGGCCGCCGTCGCCCGGGGCGTCACCGCGGAACGGGAACTCCTCTTCGCCCCCGCCTTCTTCGCCGCCCTGCACCGCGCCGTGCCCGCCCTCGACGCCGTCGACGTACGCGTCAAGAGCGGCGCACACCACAACGAACTCACCCGCCACCGCTACGACGTTGTCCTGCACACGGCCGACGGCACCACCCCCAGGGCGGCGGACCTGCCCGCCCTGGTCTGGGGCAGCGACGTCACCGGCACCGAAGGGCTCGCCGCCCTGCTGGACCGCGGCACCCCTGTGCGCGTCACCGCCCTGCCCAACGCCCGTCTCGCGGGTGAACTGGAGGCCGAACGCCTGCTCGGCGACGGTGCCGACCCCCGTACCGCCCACGCCGCCCTGTCCCGGCCGGCCGAAGCGGACGTGCCCGACCCCGCCGGACTGGCGGCACTGGCCCGGCGGCACGGGTACCGCCTCAGCCTCGGCTGGTCGGCCACCGGCCCCGCCGCGAGCCTGGACGCCGTGTTCACGCCCGTGACCGAGGGCCCCGACCCCCTCTACGCCGACCTGTGCCCCCCGGCCCCCGCCGGGGCGGACCCCACCGGGACCGCGCTCACCAACGACCCGCTGCGCTCGGGCGGCGACCCGGCACTGGCCCAGGCACTGCGCCCCTACCTGCGCGAGCGCCTGCCCGAGTACATGGTGCCCGCCACCCTCACCCTCCTGGACGCCCTGCCGCGCACCGCCAACGGCAAGCTCGACCGGCGCTCCCTGCCAGACGCCGAACCCGTGGCCCGCTCCGGGAGGGCCGCCCGGACCCCGCAGGAGGAGATCATGTGCTCCCTCTTCGCGGACGTCCTCGGCCTGTCCCGGGTGAACCCGACCGACAACTTCTTCGACCTCGGCGGCCACTCGCTGCTCGGCACCCGGCTGATCAACCGCGTCCGCTCCACCCTCGGCGCGGACCTGCCGATCCGCCGCCTCTTCCAGCACCCCAGCCCGGCGGGGCTCGCCGCGCTCCTGCACGACGCGGAGCGGGCCGGCCGGCCGGAACTGCGGCGCACGGAACGCGGCGGCGAACCGCCCCTGTCGTTCGCGCAGAGCCGGCTTTGGTTCATCAACCAGATGGAGGGACCGAGCCCCACCTACCACATACCGCTCGGTCTGCGGATCACCGGCGCCCTGGACGCGACCGCGCTGCGGGCGGCCCTGGACGACGTGATGGGCCGCCACGAGAGCCTGCGCACCGTCTTCCCGGCCCCCGACGGACGGCCCGCCCAGCGCATTCTCGACCCCGCCCCGCCCTGCGCCCTGCGCGTCACGCGCGTGCCCGCCGCCGACCTCGACGAGGCCGTCGCCGCCGCCGTCCGCGCCCCCTTCGACCTGGCCACCGAACCCCCGCTGCGCGCCGACCTGTTCTCCGTCGGCGAGCAGGAGGCACTCCTCGTCCTGACGTTGCATCACATCGCGGGGGACGGGTGGTCGCTGGGTCCGCTGGGGCGGGATCTGGCGGTGGCGTACGAGGCGCGGTGCCGTGGGGAGGCACCGGGGTGGGCGGCGTTGCCGGTGCAGTACGCCGACTACGCGGTGTGGCAGCGGGAGCTGCTGGGTGAGGAGTCGGACGGCGGCAGTGAGATGGCGCGTCAGCTCGGCTACTGGCGTGAGCGGCTGGCGGGGTTGCCGGACCAGTTGGAGATTCCGACGGACCGTCCTCGTCCGGCGGTGTTCACGCACCGGGGTGGGAGTGTGTCGTTCCGGCTGGAGCCGGAGTTGCATGCGGGGTTGGTGTCGTTGGCGCGGGAGTCGT
>NZ_BAABCQ010000354.1:0-2020 GCF_039539045.1 Streptomyces marokkonensis | reverse complement strand
GCGAAATGCTCTCCGCCGCGGTCACAGACGTCTTCACCGCTCTGGAACGCCCCCAATATCTGAGCATGTTCGCCGTCGTGTGGAACCGTGCCTATCGCCGCGAGTTCTACGTCGACGAACACAATTTCACTTTCACTGACGGCATCTACGAAGACGCTCTCATGGTCTACAAGACCATGCTGACCGCGGAGCGCATTGCCGCCACTGAGCATGTCTGCGTCGAGTACCGCCAGCGGCGCCAGGGCAACTCCATGCGCACCCCGGGGCGCAAGCACTTCGGCATATTTCAGCAGTACGCGCGGCTCTTCGAGTTCCTCGACGAGCGTCCCCTCCTTGAGCCGGTGCGGCCACTGCTCTTCGAGCGCATGGCCAGCCACTTCCTGTTCACTCTCGCCCGCGAGGACCGCATCGTCCCCAAGGACCGGGCGGAGTTCTTCAAGCTGTCGGCAGCGCAGTACAGACGTCTCAAGCCGCGTGGTTTCGTCCTTCCCGAGGGCACGCAGGGAACACGTTTCCAGATACTGGACCGTGGCTCGTACACTGCGTACTCCGCGATGACGTTCGCTTCCAGCACCCGCCGCCAAGTGGTGCAGCGGGCCACGAAGGCGAAAACCAAGCTCGGGAAGACCGCCTACAACCGGCTTTACCGGCTTCATCTACGCCGGCCGGTCGACGAGAACCTCGCGGTGTACGCCGCCTACTGGAACCGTGGCGTCGCCTGCAATCCCGCGGCCATTTACTACAAGGCGAAGGAACTCGCCCCCAATGTCCACGGCGTCTGGGTCGTCAGGCGCACCGAGGTGGACTCCGTTCCAGAGGGCGTGGACTACGTTGTGGCGAACTCTCCTCGCTACTGGGAGGTTATGGCCCGCGCCAAGTACCTCATCAACAACGTCAACTTCCCGAACGACATCGTCAAGCGCCCGGAGCAGGTGCATCTGCAGACCCATCACGGCACCCCTCTGAAGCAGATGGGTATTGACCAGCAGAAGTTCCCCGCAGCCGCGAAGGGCATGAGCTTCGGCAAACTGCTGGAGCGGGCCGACAAGTGGGATCTGAGCCTGACGTCCAACCAGCACTCCACGGAGATCTGGGAACGGGTCTACCCCTGCGCGTTCGAGGCGGTCGAGTGCGGCTACCCGCGCAACGACGTCTATTTTCGCGCCACCTCCGAGGACGTGGCGCGGATCCGCGGCGAGCTCGGTATCGAGGAAGGCAAGACCGCCATCCTCTATTGCCCGACGGTACGCGATTACCAGAAGGGCTACGTGCCCCGGATCGACCTGGAGCGGTTCTGCCGCGAACTGGGTCCGAACTACGTCGTCCTGGTACGCACCCACTACTTCTACGGTGCGGACCCGAGTCTCGAGGCGCTGCAGGAGCGGGGCCTGATCAAGGATGTGTCGCGGTACCCGGTCGTGGAGGACCTCTGCCTGGCCGCCGACGCGCTGATCACCGACTACTCGTCGATCATGTTCGACTACGCCTGCCTCGACCGGCCGATCGTCACCTACGCGGACGACTGGGAGGTCTACAGCCGGGCCCGCGGCGTGTACTTCGACATCCTGTCGGGACAGCCGGGCGATACCCCCGGGGCGACCGCGACCAGCGAGGACGAGCTCATCGAGGTCTTCCGTTCCGGCGCCTGGAACAGTGCCCGGGCGACCGCGCTGCGGGCCGCGTTCCGTGAGCGGTTCGTGCAGTACGACGACGGACACGCGGCGGAGCGCGTGGTACACCGCCTGTTCTTCGGTGAGAAGCCCAGCCCCGCGGTGCTGCCTCTGGAACAGCGGACTCCCTCCCCCGCGCCGTCCGCTTCCACCACTGCTCGCATCGTGCGGCAGCGAACGGACGAGAACGAGAACGGCCTCATCGGCGCCTGACCCGGCCGGCCCCCGTGCTGAGCACAGACCACTCGACTCGACGACAAAGGACATCAGGCGACACATGGTCTCGCGACTCCGTAAGGCTGTCATCCCCGCGGCCGGGCTTGGTACCCGGTTCCTGCCGGCCACCAAAG
>NZ_BAABCQ010000353.1:0-2050 GCF_039539045.1 Streptomyces marokkonensis | reverse complement strand
CGAACTACGCGGCGGCGAACGCGTTCTTGGACGCGCTCGCGGAGGTGCGTCGTGGCGAGGGTTTGGTGGGTCAGTCACTGGCGTGGGGGTTGTGGGCGCAGGCGAGTGGGATGACGGGACAGTTGGGTGAGGCGGATCTGCGGCGGATGGCGCGGGGTGGTCTGGTGCCGTTGTCGTCGGGTCAGGGTCTGGAGTTGTTCGATGTGGCGGGGGGTGTGGATGCGTCGGTGGTGGTGCCGGTTCGGGTGGACTTGGCGGCGTTGCGGGCGCGTCCGGAGTTGACGCCGTTGTTGTTGCGTGGGTTGGTGCGGGTGCCGAGTCGGCGGGTGGCGGAGTCGGGTGCGGACCAGTCCGAGTCCTTCGCGCGTACGCTCCTCGCACTCCCCGAAACCGAACAACGCCAGCACGTACTGCGGTTGGTGCGTGACGAGGTCGCCCAGGCACTGGGGCACACCTCCGGCGACGCGGTCGCGCCGCAGCACGCCTTCAACGACCTTGGGTTCGACTCGCTGACCGCGGTGGAGCTGCGCAACCGGCTCAACACCGTCACCGGCCTGCGGCTGCCCGCAACGCTGGTGTTCGACTACCCCAGCTCGGCCACGATGGCCGACTTCATGCTGGCGGAGGCGCTCGGTACCCGTCAGGGGCGCGCAGAGGTACGGAGAACGGTCACCGCAGGGGACGACGACCCGATCGCGATCGTCGGCATGAGTTGCCGCTATCCCGGCGGGGTCGCCGGCCCGGACGACCTGTGGACGCTGCTGTCCACCTCTGGGGACGCCATATCGGGCCTGCCGTCCGACCGGGGCTGGGACGTGGACCGACTCTTCGACCCGGACCCCGACCGTCCCGGTACCTCGTACACCCGCGAGGGCGGATTCCTCCACGACGCCACGCACTTCGACGCGGGGTTCTTCGGAATCTCGCCGCGTGAGGCGCTGGCGATGGACCCGCAGCAGCGCCTGCTCCTGGAGGCGTCGTGGGAGGCGGTCGAGTCCGCGGGCATCGACCCGCTGGCCCTGCGGGGCAGCGACACGGGCGTGTTCGCCGGCCTGATGTACCACGACTACGCGGCGCACGCGAGCACGGTCGGAGAGGGCCTGGAGGGGTACCTCAGCACCGGCACCGCGGGCAGCGTGATGTCGGGACGTGTCTCGTACACGCTGGGCCTGGAGGGCCCGGCGGTCACCGTCGACACGGCGTGTTCGTCGTCCCTGGTCGCGCTGCACTGGGCGATTCAGTCGCTGCGGTCGGGCGAGTGCTCCATGGCGCTGGCCGGCGGTGTCGCGGTGATGGCGACGCCTGGCACTTTCGTGGAGTTCTCCCGCCAGCGCGGTCTCGCGCCCGACGGCCGCTGCAAGTCGTTCGCGGCCGGTGCCGACGGCACCGGCTGGGGCGAGGGCGTCGGCATGCTGCTCGTGGAGCGACTCTCCGACGCCCGCCGTAAGGGTCATCAGGTCCTCGCGGTCGTGCGCGGCAGCGCGGTGAACCAGGACGGCGCGTCCAATGGTCTGACCGCCCCCAACGGCCCCTCGCAACAGCGCGTGATCCGCGCCGCGTTGGCCAACGCGGGACTCGACGCCACGGATGTCGATGTCGTCGAGGCGCACGGCACGGGTACGAGGCTGGGTGACCCGATCGAGGCACAGGCACTGATCGCGACCTACGGTCAGGAGCGTACGGAGGACCGGCCGCTGCTGCTGGGCTCGGTCAAGTCGAACATCGGTCACACGCAGGCGGCTGCCGGTGTGGCGGGTGTGATCAAGATGGTGCAGGCGATGCGGCACGGGCTGGTGCCCGAGACCCTGCATGTGGACGAGCCGACCCCACAGGTGGACTGGTCGGCGGGGTCGGTGGAGCTGGTCACTGAGCAGCGTGCCTGGCCGGAGACGGCTCAGCCGCGGCGTGCTGCGGTGTCCTCGTTCGGTATCAGCGGCACGAATGCGCATGTGATCGTGGAGCAGGCGCCGGAGGCGGAGCCTGTGGTGACGGAGCCCGTCGTCGGGTCTGCTCCGGTGGTGGGTTCGGGTGTGCCGTTCGTGCTGTCGGG
>NZ_BAABCQ010000352.1:0-2065 GCF_039539045.1 Streptomyces marokkonensis | reverse complement strand
CTTTTGCGCAGTGGCGTCGGACGCAGGGTCTGCCCGCCGTCTCGCTGGCCTGGGGACTGTGGGGCGACACCGGAGGCATGGCCGGTGTCCTCGACCAGGCGGACCAGGCCCGTATGCGGCGCAGCGGAGTCCGGGCCCTGTCCGTCGACGAGGGCATGGCGCTTTTCGACACCGCACTCGGTGCCGGCGAACCTGCCCTGGTGGCCATCACATTCGAGCTCGCCGCCCTGGCCGCGCAGGCGAGAGCCGGACAACTGGCCCCCAAACTGCAGGGCCTGGTCCGTCGGCCCCGCCGTACTGCCGCCGCCGGCGGACCCGTCCCGACCGCGTCCCTCACGGACCGGCTGGCCGGGCTCCCGGTGGAGGAGCAGACGGAGATGCTGCTGGACCTGGTCCGCGACCAGGTCGCCATCGTCCTCGGACACGCCGACGCCGCGGACATCGCGCCGGGGCAGGCGTTCAGCGAACTCGGCTTCGACTCGCTCACCGCGGTCGAGCTGCGCAACCGGCTGGCCGGGGTGACGGGCATTCCGCTGCCGGCCACGCTGATCTTCGACTACCCGTCGACCGCCGCGATCACCGATCGCCTCCGCACGGAGCTGATCCCGGACACCGCGACCGGCACGGTGGAACCCGCCGACGTGGACGAGGACGGGCTGCGCAAGGCGCTCGCCGCCGTCCCTCTCACCCGACTCCAGGAACTGGGCGTACTACAGCAGTTGCTGCGTCTAGTGGACGCTGCCCCCGCTGCTACGGACGCCGGCGGAGAATCCGCCGAAGCCGGACAGAACGACGCGCATCTGATCGCCGACATGGATGTCGCAGGCCTCATCGAACGCGCGATGGGCAACACCACCAACTGAGCCCGTCGCGGCCTACGGAGGAACTCAAGTATGTCTGTGTCCGAGGACAGGATCATTGCGGCACTGCGCGCCTCGCTCATGGAGAACGAGCAGCTCAAGGAGGAGCGGGACCGGGCCGTCGCGGCCCGGACCGAACCGATCGCGATCGTGTCGGCCGCGTGCCGGCTGCCCGGCGGCATCGCGTCGCCGGAGGATCTGTGGCGGCTCGTCGCCGAGGAACGCGACGGCATCTCACCGTTTCCGGAGAACCGGGGATGGAACGTCGACGGAATCTACGACCCCACCCTCGGCCTGCCCGACAAGACCTATGTCCGGGAGGGCGGGTTCCTGCACGACGCGGGGGAGTTCGACCCGGCGTTCTTCGGGATCAGCCCGCGCGAGGCACTGGCCATGGACCCCCAGCAGCGCCTGCTGCTGGAGACCTCCTGGGAGACCCTGGAGCGCGCGGGCATCGATCCGACCACGCTGAAGGGCAGCCGCACCGGCGTCTTCGCCGGCCTGATGTACCACGACTACGAGGCGGCCGCGGCCGCCGGAAGTATCGTGTCGGGCCGGGTCGCCTACACCTTCGGCTTCGAGGGTCCGGCGGTGACGGTGGACACGGCGTGTTCGTCGTCGCTGGTGGCGATGCACTCCGCGATGCAGGCCCTGCGCGGCGGCGAGTGCTCGCTCGCCCTCGCCGGCGGCGTGGCCGTCATGGCCACTCCGGGCAGCTTCGTCGAGTTCTCGCGCCAGCGGGGCCTCGCGGTGGACGGGCGCTGCAAGTCGTTCGCGGCGGGTGCGGACGGTACGTCGTGGGCGGAGGGTGTGGGCCTGGTGCTGCTGGAGCGTTTGTCGGACGCCCGCCGCAACGGCCATCAGGTCCTCGCCGTCGTGCGCGGCAGTGCGGTGAACCAGGACGGCGCGTCGAACGGCATTACGGCGCCGAACGGTCCGTCGCAGCAGCGGGTGATCCGGCAGGCGCTGGCCAACGCCGGTCTGTCGGCGGCCGACGTGGACGCGGTCGAGGCTCACGGTACGGGTACGTCGTTGGGTGACCCGATCGAGGCGCAGGCCCTCCTGTCCACCTACGGGCAGGAACGGCCCGGCGACGACCGGCCGTTGTGGCTGGGCTCGTTGAAGTCGAACATCGGTCATGCGCAGGCCGCCGCGGGTGTGGCGGGTGTGATCAAGATGGTGCAGGCGATGCGGCACGGGGTGCT
>NZ_BAABCQ010000351.1:0-2122 GCF_039539045.1 Streptomyces marokkonensis | reverse complement strand
CACTGATACCGAACGACGACACCGCCGCGCGGCGCGGTACGCCGGTCTCCGGCCACGCCATCGACTTGGTCAGGAGCTCGACGGCCCCTGCCGACCAGTCCACATGGGTGGACGGCTCGTCGACGTGCAGGGTTTGGGGCAAGACTCCCGCCCGCATCGCCATGACCATCTTGATGATCCCGGCGACGCCCGCGGCGGCCTGCGTGTGACCGATGTTCGACTTCACCGAACCGAGCCACAGCGGACGCCCCTCGGGGCGCTCCTGGCCGTACGTCGCGAGCAGCGCCTGCGCCTCGATGGGGTCGCCCAGCGTCGTACCCGTGCCGTGCGCCTCCACCGCGTCGACGTCCGCCGCCGACAGGCCGGCTCCGGCGAGGGCCTGGCGGATGACGCGCTGCTGAGACGGTCCGTTGGGGGCGGTCAGGCCGTTGGACGCGCCGTCCTGGTTGATCGCCGAACCCCGGACGACCGCGAGCACCTCGTGGCCGTTGCGGCGGGCGTCCGAGAGACGCTCGACCAGCAGGATGCCGACACCCTCGCCCCAGGCCGTGCCGTCCGCCGCATCGGCGAACGCCTTGCAGCGGCCGTCGGGAGCCAGGCCGCCCTGCCGGGAGAACTCCACGAACGTGCCCGGCATCGACATGACGGTGACGCCACCCGCCAGCGCCATCGAGCACTCGCCGTCGCGCAGGGCCTGCGCCGCCAGATGCAGGGCGACCAGGGACGACGAGCATGCGGTGTCGACCGTCACCGCCGGACCCTCGAGGCCCAGCGTGTATGAGACGCGGCCGGACAGGACGCTGGCCGAGCTGCCCGTGGCGCCGTAGCCCACGACCTCGTCGCCCGCGCCGCCCAGCACATAGCCGTAGTCCTGGCCGTTGGTGCCGGTGAACACCCCGATACGGTCGCCCTTGAGTGACATCGGGTCGATGCCCGCCCGCTCGAAGACCTCCCAGGAGGTCTCCAGGAGCAGCCGCTGCTGCGGGTCCATCGCCAGCGCCTCGCGCGGCGAAATCCCGAAGAAGGCCGGGTCGAAGTCCGCCGCGTCGTGCAGGAAGCAGCCCTCCGCGACGTAGGAAGTGCCGACGCCGTCGGTGTCCGGGTCGTACAGCGAACCCAGGTCCCAGCCGCGATTCCCCGGGAAGCCCGATATCCCGTCGGCACCGGCCGTGAGCAGCTCCCATAGCGCTTCCGGAGACTCCGCGCCGCCTGGGAAACGGCAGCTCATGCCCACGATGACGATCGGGTCGTCAGTGCGGTCCACGGCCACCGGCGCGCTGTCCGCGGCGACGACGCCGTCGCCGAACACCTCGGTCCCGAGATGTCCGGCGAGTACCACCGGGGTCGGGTAGTCGAAGATCAGGGTGGCGGGCAGGGAGAGGCCGGACTCCTTGGCCAGCCGGTTGCGCAGCTCGACCGCCGTGAGCGAGTCGAAGCCCAGCTGCTGGAACGCCCGGTCGGCCGGGACCGCGTCGGCGCTGCGGTGCCCGAGGACGGCCGCGGTCTCGCGGCATACCAGTTCGAGCAGTTCAGCGTCGCGCTCGGCGGTGGAGAGGCCGGCGAGCTGTCGCCGCAGCGCGGAGTTCTCGTCGCCGTGCGCGCCTCCGGCGGCGCCTTCGGAACTCTGCCCGAGGTCGCGTACCTCGGGCAGACCCATGAGGAGCGGGCTTGGGCGCAGCGCGGTGAACGCGGGCGCGAACCGTTCCCAGTCGACGTCGGCGACGGCGACATGGGTGTCGTCCTCCGTCAGCGCCTGGTGGAGCGCGGTGACCGCCGCCCCCGGTGCCAGGGTGGGCAGTCCGCGCCTGCGCAGCTCGGCCTCGCCGACGTCCTCGATCATGCCGCCCTCGCCCCACGGCCCCCAGCTCACCGAGGTCGCGGTCAGGCCGCGGGCCCGCCGGTCCTGGGCGAGGGCGTCGAGGTGGGCGTTGGCCGCGGCGTAGGCGGCGTGACCGCCGCTGCCCCAGACGGCGGAGATGGACGAGAACAGCACGAAGGCGTCCAGGCCCTCGCCGTCGCCCAGATGCCCGCTGCTGTCCGGGTCGCCGAAGAGAGCGTCGAGGTGCGTGGCGCCTTCCACCTTCGCCCGCAGCACCTCGGTGAACTCCTCGGCGCTCATGTC
>NZ_BAABCQ010000350.1:0-2161 GCF_039539045.1 Streptomyces marokkonensis | reverse complement strand
CGACGAACTCGGCTCCTTCAGCGGGAGTGGTCACCTCAAGGAAGTGGTACTCCTTCGATCCGGGCGTGTCTATTATCTCCCGCAGCCGCGTTGCATCGAACTCGCGGGTCAGAAGCGAACGGTCAATCGCCACATCGGTCTCGGCGACGTACACGCGGTCGGTGACTCGTGCTGGAAGCCGGACGTCCTGGCTGTCGGTGTCGAGCAACTGGACCGCCTCGCGCAGATAGTCGACCAGTTCATGCGCCCGGAACGGAGGGACGGGGTGCTCACGTTCGTGCAGCGATGCGCCGTCGTCGTCAGAGGGTCGGAGCAGTTGGATGCTCATGGGCGGGTTCCACTGGTAGACCAGCTCACCCGCTCCGATGAAGGGCGACTCGTCGCCAAACAGCGTGAAGACAGCGAAGTCTTCCTCGTCATCGTCCTCGCTGTGACGAGCGCGGCGGTAGACCGCACAGGGATGGTGCTGCTCCGTGTCTGCCGCCTGCTCCCGGCGGGACAGGTACCGGGGCCGCAGAGTCGGTGCCCGCATGATGCGGTGGAGTATCAACTGCCTTACGGCTCCGACGCCGAGGCATACGAACGTGATACCCGCGCCTATGTGGATGGCGGTAGTCGCCTGACACGGATGGGTGAGCGCGAACATCAGGCCGACCAGCGTCAGGGACAGCGCAGCCCAGCCGACGCGTCTGAGTGCGTGTGCGCTCTCCGAGTATCTACGAGGGAACAGCCACCTCAACAGAGCCCGAGGGCCCGGCACCGGCCCCAGCCCCCGACGCTTGGACTTCCGCGCCTTCCGCCTGCTGCGCCTGGTCCGGCCGATCCGGTCGAGCCCAGGCTCCTCCCGGTCCAACTTCCTCAGCTCGACGGCGAGCGGAATCAGGCACAGAAGGGCGAGACCGCAGGAGACCATGACGGCGGTGGGCAGGGCGCCAACCAAGACCGGGACACCCACCGCGCCGGCCACCGTCCCCCGCAGCAGCGCGGTCAGCGCGGCGGCCCGCCACGCGTGGCGCATGACTGGGACGATGTCGAACCCGTAGGACGGGGCGACCCTGCGGTACGGGGCGGTGCACACCTCGTCGATCACGAGATCCCGGAAGCGCTCGTCCACGTATACGCCGCTGCATAAGTGACGGGTGGCGGCGGAAGGTTCGTCCCCCACCGCCTTGGCTGATGGCGCATGGGAAGTGAACATGCCCTACCCCTCCCCTCGTTGTGTTTTGGTCTGTGAGACCATAAGTCGCGCAGGCGTTTAAGTCAATGTGACCTTTAGGGGTTCAGCGTGGATGACTGGCTGAAAGACTCCACCGAGGTGGAGGCGTCATGGGTGACCGTCGACCTGGCGATCTTCACGATCAGGTCCGGGCAGTTGATGGTGCTTTTGATCGAGCGCGGGGTGGAGCCCTTCCTCGGTCGGCCTGCGCTGCCCGGCGGTTACGTGCACAAGAACGAGACCCTGCGTGAGGGCGCGCTCCGTGAACTCCGCGAGGAGGCCGGAATCGACGGGAACAAGTTGCACCTCGAACAACTCGGCGCCTACGGAGACCCCCGACGCGATCCGAGGGGGCGAGTGGTCACGATCGCCTATCTCGCATTGGGACCGGACCTGCCCGCCCCCGTGGGCGGCACCGACGCCCGGCGCGCCTATTGGGCTCCCGTCTCCCAGCTGGAAGGGAAGCAGGCGGCGTTGGCGTTCGATCATCCGGCGATCCTCGCCGAAGCCCTGGAGCAGGTCCGGAGCAAGCTCGAATACACCGCCGTCGCCACGGCCTTCTGCAGTGAACTCCTCACCCTGAGCGAGTTGCGCACGGTCTACGAAGTGATCTGGGGCCAGCAACTGGACCCGAGCAACTTCCGCCGCAAGGTGCTCAACACCACGGGCTTCGTAAAGCCCACCGGCGATCAACGCTTCCCCCCCACCGGCCGCCCGGCTGCCCTCTACCGCCGCGGTGACGCCTGGCTGCTCAACCCTCCACTGCTGCGCGGCGCCGGGCACACGGCGTGACCCGCACCCCGAGTCGGACGATGCCCGAGATCGACCCCGCCACACCCTCTTCGGTTAAGCCGTCGCCCAGCCCGCCGCGCTGAGGCGAGTCGTGCCCGGGCAAACTCACCGACTCTGAGCAGGGGCCCCGGGTCGGCGGGCTTGCCGAGGCGT
>NZ_BAABCQ010000349.1:0-2212 GCF_039539045.1 Streptomyces marokkonensis | reverse complement strand
GCGCCCGACTTCGCGCAGCTGGTCGAGATCCACCGCAAACCCGGCTACGACCCGGTCGAACTGTTCATGGACCCCCTCGACCCCTACGTCAAGGTCAAGGCGGCCTCCGCGCTGGCTCGCAAGAAGCTCGGCATGCGCTACCGCATGGCGGTCGTGCCCCTGGACGCCTCACCTATTCGGGGCAGCCACGGTCGCCTCCCCGCGAGCGACGACGACGGTCCGCTCCTCATCTGCTCCACCCCCCGCGCTGTCGGAGACCGCGTCGCGGCCACCGATGTGAAACAACTCCTGCTCCGGCTCGCCGGACTCGGCTGACCTGCCACCAGGCGAAGCCTGCCGAGATCCAGCTACTGAGAGTGAAACACACGGCACTGACAACGGCCCGCCCCGGCGTCATCGGGGCAGGCCACGACCCAGAAGGCAGGCACCCGTGACCCTGTTCCCGGATCCCTCCCGCACCGACGCCACCACGGACCCGGCCGCCGCCGACGGCCCGGGCGAAGACCTGCGCCGCACCCTCGGAGTGGGCCGGCGCCGCTTCCTCAGCACCTGCACCGCCGTGGCGGCCGGAGCCGTCGCGGCCCCTGTCTTCGGCGTCGCCCCCGCCCTCGCCCACGGCCGGGGCAGAGACCACGACCACGGTGACGGGCACGGGCACGGGCACGGCCGGCACGCCCTCGTCCCGGCGGACAAGCGGGGCATCATCCTCTACACCGTCCGGGACGCCACCGCCCGCGACCCCCTCGCCTCCGACCTGCCCTCCGGCTTCCGCGAGGTGTTCAAGCAGCTGGCCCGTCACGGTTACCGCCAGGTGGAGTTCGCGGGTTACCGCCAGCACGCCAACGCGCCGGGCGGCGCCGACCTGGAATCCGTCGAGGGCGCCAAGCTGCTGCGCTGCTGGCTCGACGACTACGGTCTGCGTGCCCAGGGCAACCACGGATTCATCCCGTCCTCCTGGCCGCTGACCGTGGCGGACAAGGACACTTTCAAGAAGCACCTGGAGATCGCCAACATCCTCGGGCTGGATCACATGGGCACCGGTGGTGACCCCACCGGCAGCTCGTACCGCGCGGACTGGGACGTGGCCGCCGACAAGTGGAACGCGCTCGGCGCGATAGCCCGCCGGGAAGGCGTCAAGCTCTACACCCACAACCACGACAGCGCCTACGGCTTCCTGCTCGACGGCGGCCCGCTGGACGACCAGGACCGGCCGACCCGCAGCTCGGGCATCCGGAAGCTGGAGTACTTCCTGAAGAACACCGACCCGAAGTCGGTCTGGCTGGAGATGGACATTTTCTGGGCGCACGTCGCCCAGTACAAGTTCCACACCTATACGGCCCACGACGGCTCCACCCGCAAGAGCGTCTTCGACCCGGCCGGTGTCGTCGTCCGCAACAACAGGCGCTACCCGCTGTTCCACGCCAAGGACGGCGTCGTCAGCACGACCAACGGCATGGGCTACGACATGGTGCCCTTCGGCACCGGCGTCATCGACTACACGACGTTCTTCTCACGGGTCGGGCAGCGCAACTACCACAACCCGATGATCGAGGACGACAACTCCCCGAGCGCCACCGATCCCGCGCAGTCGCTGCGTGAGGCCAAGATCAGCTACGACAACCTGGCGGCCCTGCGCAAGCGTCGCCGCTAGCCACCCCGGGCAGCACACGGCGGCGGTTCTTCCCGTGAGCCACCTCGCGGGGGAGGGCCGCCGCCATACCGCTGAGCCGGCCGTACCGCTGAGCGGGCCGTGCCGGGGCGGCGCGGTCATTCACGCTGTTCCGTCCTCGAACACGGTCCAGCGCCTGCACGGTGGTCGTCGGATCGTTGACCGCGCTGGACAGGGCCCGCAGCGCGATGTCGGACAGTTGACGGAGCCCGAACGCCAGATCCTGGTGGAAGATGCGCTCCACTCCCACGGGCAGCGAGAACCGCAGCGCCCGGCCCGGCGGAGCCTGTCCGCGGACGCGGGTCCGGGTAATCACCCAGTTACTCATGGTGTGACCTTAGGTGTGGCGGAGCCGCCGGTTCCGGGCCGCCGCCCGGAGGGAAGGGTGGGCACGGGCGAGGGCGGGGCAGGGGAAGGAAACGCAGGTGAAAGGCGCTGCGAAACCTTGGTATGGTTGTCCATGTCGCCGCGGGGAAGGTCCCGCGCAACGACAGACACCTTGTCCGGGTGGCGGAATGGCAGACGCGCTAGCTTGAGGTGCTA
>NZ_BAABCQ010000348.1:0-2341 GCF_039539045.1 Streptomyces marokkonensis | reverse complement strand
CACGCCTTCTTCCCCGGCGCCCGCCGCGTCGACCTGCCCACCTACGCCTTCCAGCAGCAGCGCTACTGGTTGGAGGCCCCCGAGGCCGAGGCCGAGGCCGCGGCGGTGGACGCGGTCGACGCGGTCGACGCCGAGTTCTGGGCGAGCGTCGAGCGCGAGGACGCCCAGTCCCTCGCCGCCACGCTGGAGCTGAGCCCCGGCGAGCTGGACGTCCTCATCCCCAAGCTGTCCGCCTGGCGCCGTCGGCGGCGCCAGCAGTCCCTTGTGGACGGCTGGCGCTACCAGCTGACGTGGCAGCCACTGAACGGCCTTTCCGCCGGTGACCTCACGGGCACCACCTGGCTGTTCGCCGCTCCCGAGGACGACGAGTGGGCCCGGACCGTCCACGAGTCCCTCACCGGACGCGGCGCGCACCTCGTCCCGCTCGCGGCCCGCACCGGCGCCGACCGCGCGTCCCTGGCCGACGAGCTGACCCAGGCGGTGGCCGCCGCCGGACCGGTCGACGGCATACTGTCGCTGCTCGCCATCGACGAGACCGCCACGCCCGGGCACCCTGCGCTGCCGCAGGGGCTCACGCACACCGTGGCCCTGGCCCAGGCACTGGGCGACGCCGACATCGACGCGCCGCTGTGGTGCGTCACTCGAGGCGCGGCCGCCACCGGCCGCTCCGACGACGCGCCGCTGAGCGCCGTGCAGAACCAGGTGTGGGGACTCGGCCGCGCCCTGGCCCTGGAGCACTCCCGGCGCTGGGGCGGCCTGATCGACCTGCCCGCGGCCGTCGACGAGCGCGCCGCCGGCCGTATCGCCGCCGTACTGCGGCAGGGAACTGCCTCGCGTGGCCAGGGGACCGGCACCGCGGAGGGCGGGGAGGACCAGGTCGCGGTCCGCGCCTCCGGCGTGTTCACCGCCCGGCTCGCCCACGCCCGGAGCGAGAGCGGCCGGCCGTGGACGCCGCGCGGCACCATCCTGGTCACCGGCGGTACGGGCGCGCTGGGCACGCACATCGCCCGCTGGCTCGCCGGTGCCGGCGCCGAGCACCTGGTGCTCGCCGGCCGCCGTGGCGCCGACGCGTCCGGCGCCCCCGGGCTCAAGGCCGAACTGGAGGAGCTGGGCGCGCGTGTCACCCTCGCCGTCTGCGACGTCTCCGACCGCGACGCGGTGGCGGCACTGCTCGCCGAGCACACCTTCACCTCCGTCTTCCATGCCGCGGGCGTGCCCCAGTTCGGCGCCTTCGACGAGCTGGCCCCGGCCGATCTCGCCCGCACACTGGCGGCGAAGACCCAGGGCGCCGCGCACCTGGATGACCTGCTCGGCGACCGCGAGCTGGACGCCTTCGTCCTCTTCTCCTCGATCGCCGGCGTCTGGGGCAGTGGGCTGCAGACCGGCTACGCGGCCGCCAACGCCTTCCTCGACGGGTTCGCCGCCCGGCGCAGGGCCCGGGGCCTGACCGCCACCGCGATCGCCTGGGGCCCCTGGGCCGACGGCGGCATGGTCACCGACTCGGACGAGGAGCACCTGCGCCGCCGCGGGGTCGTCACCCTGCCCCCCGCCCTCGCCGTGACCGCCGTCCAGCGCGCCCTGGACTGCGACGACACCGCGGTCGTCGTGGCCGACATCGCGTGGGGCCGGTTCATCGGACCGTTCACCCTCGGCCGTCCGAGCGCCCTGCTGTCCGAGCTGCCCGAGGTGCGCCGCGCCGCACCGGCCGACGCCGCCGAGGGCACCGGCGGCACGCTCCTGGCGGACCGGCTGGCCGGACTGCCGGAGGCCGAACGCACCCAGATCCTGGTCGACTTGGTCCGGGCGCACGTCGCGGCCGTGCTCGGCCACTCCTCGGCGGCGGAGATCGAGCCCGACCGGGCCTTCAAGGACCTCGGCTTCGATTCCCTGACCGCCGTCGAACTCCGCAGCGAAGTCAACACGGCTACCGGCCTCGCACTGCCGTCCACACTGGTCTTCGACTACCCCAACGCCACGGCGCTCGCCCGTTTCCTGGAGAGCGAACTGCTCGGGGCGCAGCCCGCCGTGCCGCAGGCGCGGCGCTCGGCAGCCGCCGACGACGAGCCCATCGCCATCGTCGCGATGAGTTGCCACCTGCCCGGCGGCGTCGACTCGCCGGAGGCCCTGTGGGACCTGGTGAGGTCCGGCGGCGACGCCGTCTCGGAGTTCCCCCCCGACCGCGGCTGGGACCTCGACGGGCTCTACGACCCCGATCCCGAGCGGCCCGGCACGGCGTACGCGCGCGACGGCGGGTTCCTCCACCACGCCACCGAGTTCGACCCGGCCTTCTTCGGGATCTCGCCGCGTGAGGCGCTGGCGATGGATCCGCAGCAGCGGCTGC
>NZ_BAABCQ010000347.1:0-2357 GCF_039539045.1 Streptomyces marokkonensis | reverse complement strand
GATCCCGAAGAACCCCGGATCGAAGTCGGCCACACCGTCGAGGAAGCCACCCTCCCGGGCATAGCTCTTGCCCGCTCGGCCCGGTTCGGGGTCGTAGAGGTCCGCCATGTCCCAGCCCCGGTCCGCCGGGAAGGTGGAGATGCCGTCCCTGCCCTCGACGACCAGCCGCCACAGGTCCTCCGGCGACTGCACACCACCCGGGAAACGGCAGCTCATCCCGACGATCGCCACCGGCTCGTCCACCGCACCGGCGCTCGCCGACACTGCCGCCGAAGCCTCGGCGCCACCGAACAGCTCCCCATCCACATAGGCCGTCAGCGCGCGCACGTTCGGATGGTCGAAAGCCAACGTCGACGGCAGCGCCAGACCCGTCACCGCACCCAGCCGGTTACGCAGCTCCACCGCCGTCAGCGAATCGAACCCCAGGTCGCCCAACGACCGGTCCGCGCCCACCGCCTCGGCATCGCGGTACCCCAGCACGCCGACCACCTCGGTCCGCACCAGCCCCAGCAGCTCGCGCGCACGCTCGGCCTCGGACAGGCCTGCCAGCCGCGCATGCAAAGACGAGTTCTCCGCGCCAGTGCCGGCGCCCGGGGCCTTCGTCGCCTCGCCCGAGCCCGCACCCGAGCCGCCCGCGCCGGACAGCACACCGCCCGGCCAGAACCGCTCGCGCTGGAACGCGTACGTCGGCAGTTCCACCAGCGTGCCCGCAACCGCACTTGCACCGGAGCCGGCACCAGCACTCGACCAGTCCACCGTCACACCCCGCACATGCAGCACGGCGAGCGCCGTCATGAACGCCTGCGGTTCGCCACGGTTGCCGCGCAGGGCGGGTACGAAGACGGGGTCTGCCTCGGAGCCGGGGACGCACTCCTGTCCCATGGCCGACAGCACACCGTCCGGGCCCAGCTCCAGGAACGACGTCACCCCATGCCCTTGGAGCGCTTCCACGCCGTCCAGGAACCGCACGCTCTCCCGCACATGCCGCACCCAGTACTCGGGGTTCCGGACCTCTTCGCCCGAGGCGAGGCGACCGGTCACGTTCGACACGAGGGGGATCCTCGGGGCATGGAACGTCAGCCGCTCCGCAACCGAGCGGAAGTCGTCGAGCATGGCGTCCATGTGCGGCGAGTGGAAGGCGTGGCTCACACGCAGCCGCTTGGTCCTGCGGCCCTCGGTCCCGAAGTGCGCAGCGATCTTGAGGACCGCCGCCTCATCTCCCGAGACCACCGTGGCCGACGGACCATTGATGGCGGCGATCGAGACGCCATCGACCAGCAGCGGCAGGACCTCGTCCTCCGACGCCTGCAAGGACACCATCGCGCCGCCCGCCGGGAGCGCCTGCATCAGACGGCCCCGCGCGGCCACCAGCGCGGCAGCATCTTCGAGGGACAGCACCCCTGCCACGTACGCGGCCGACAGCTCACCGATCGAGTGACCCAGCAGATAGTCCGGCTTCACACCCCACGACGTCACCAGCTCGAACAGCGCCACTTCCAGCGCGAACAGACCCGCCTGCGTGAACTGCGTCTGATCCAGCAGCTCCCCCTCGCCCTCACACTCACCCTGACCCTGACCCTCGCCGAAGACCAACGCACGCAGCGGCCGCTCCAGATGCCGGTCCAGGTGCGCGCAGACCTCGTCGAACGCGTCCGCGAAGACGGGATACGTCTCGCACAGTACTCGGCCCATTCCCGGGCGCTGGGCGCCTTGGCCGGAGAACAGCAGCGCCGTACGGCCGGGTGACACCGTGCCCTCGACCGCGCCGGGTGTCGGCCGCCCGGCGGCGAGCGCGGCCAGGCGCTCCATCAGTTCCGCACGGGACGCGCCGACGGCGGCGGCCCGGTGTTCCAGTGCCGCCCTGGTGGTCAGCAGTGAGCGGGACACGTCCGCCGGGGACAGGGAGCGCCCCTCGTCCCCCGCGAGGAAGGCGTGCAGCCGGTCGGCCTGTGCGCGCAGCGCCTCGGTCCCACGCGCCGACAGCACCCAGGGGACCACCGTCCCGTCCGGCAGCGGTGTCCGAGCAGAGCCTCCGGACTCCGCAGGTACCACGGCATCCGGCTGCTCCAGGACTACATGGGCGTTCGTGCCGGAGACCCCGAACGCGGAGACCCCGGCCCGGCGAGGGCGCTCGGAGTTCGGCCATGTCCGCTGTTCGGTGAGCAGTTCCACCGCACCTGCCGACCAGTCCACTTCGTGGGTGGGCTTGTCCACGTGCAGGGTCTGCGGCAGCACACCCTCCCGCATCGCCATGACCATCTTGATCACGCCGGCGATGCCCGCCGCCGCCTGGGTGTGGCCAATGTTGGACTTCACCGAGCCCAGCAGCAGGGGCTGCTCGGCCGGACGGTCCTGAC
>NZ_BAABCQ010000346.1:0-2405 GCF_039539045.1 Streptomyces marokkonensis | reverse complement strand
GACCCAACACCACCGCCACCTCACCCAGCACCAACTCCACCAGGCGACGCCGCTGGGCCTCCAGGGGCAGGCCGGTGAGGCGGTCCGCCAGAGAGTCTCCGGTGGCCGAGCCGGTTCCCGCGGCCGTCGTGCGTGCCGTGCGGCGGGGCCGGCGGACCAGTCCGCGCAGCATCGGCGGCAGTTGTCCGGCCCGTGCCTGTTCCGCCAGGGCGGCGAAGTCGAACTTCACGGGTACGAGCGTGGACGCCTCGCCGGACAGTGCCGTGTCGAGGAGGGCCATGCCGTCCTCGGTGGGCAGCGGGAGCACTCCGCCACGGCCCATGCGGGCCTGGTCGGACTCGCTCATCGTGGCGATCATGCCGCCGGACTCGGCCCACAGACCCCAGGCGAGGGACGCAGTGGGCAGGCCCTGGGCGCGGCGCCACTGGGCGAAGGCGTCCAGGAAGGCATTGGCCGCCGAGTAGTTGCCCTGGCCCGGGCCGCCGATGACGCCGGCGGCGGACGAGAAGAGGACGAACGTGGAGAGGTTCATCCCGCTCGTCAGCTCGTGGAGGATCAGCGCGGCGTCGACCTTGGGCCGGAAGGACGCGCCGATCCGCTCCTGCGTCAGGCTCGCGATCACACCGTCGTCGAGGATTCCGGCGGCATGGACGACACCGGTCAGGGGTGCGTCGGGCGAGACCGTCGCCAGGAGCTTCTTCACGGCCCGGCGTTTGGACATGTCGCAGGCCACGACGGTGACGCTCGCGCCGGCGGCCTCCAGTTCCGCAGTCAGTTCCTCGGCGCCGGGCGCCTCGGGTCCGCTGCGGCTGGTCAGCAGCAGGTGACGCACGCCGTGCACGGTGACAAGGTGCCGGGCGACGAGTCCACCCAGCGTGCCGGTACCGCCGGTGACGAGCACCGTGCCGGCGGGGTCCACGACCGGTCCGTCGGTGTCGGGCGCGGCCGGGGCCCGCACCAGGCGGGGTATGTGCACGACGTCGGAGCGCACCGCCACCTGTGCCTCACCACCGGCCAGGACGCCCGGGAGGGCCGACCGGGACGCCTGGATCTCGTCGACGTCCATCAGCAGGACGCGGTCCGGGTTCTCGGCCTGCACCGCGCGCACGAGGCCCCAGACGGCGGCACCCGCCGGGTCGGTCACCTCGGCGTCGCCGGTGACGCCGACCGCGCCGCGCGTCACGACGAGCAGGTGGGTGGCCGTGAGTTCCGGGGCGGCGAGGAAGGCCTGGACGATCCCGAGGACGCGGCCGACGAGACCGCGGACCCGTTCGGCGCTGACGACGCCGTCGATGGCGTCGACGACCAGGACGTCCGGCATCGACGCGCCGGAGCGCACCAGTTCCTCGATGTCCAGGGCCATGGAGACCGGGTGCGGGACGACCGCGGTGTCGCCGCCGTCGGCCGCTTCGGTCGGCACAGCGGTCCATTCGACGGCGAACAGGGCGTCCGTGTCGGAGCGGGTCCGGCCGGAGGACGTGAGCTGCTCGTCGGAGACGGCGCGGAGCACGAGCGAGTCGACCGACGCGACCGGGGCGCCCTCGCTGTCGGCGAGTTCCAGCGCCACCGACTCGGGGCCGGTGGGAGTCATGCGGACCCGCAGGCCGATGGCGTCGGCCGCGTGCAGGGTCATGCCGTTCCAGGCGAACGGCAGGATGATCTTGCCCTCTTCGGCCTTCCGCTCGGTGAAGGCGCCGCAGTGCAGGACGGCGTCGAGGAGCGCGGGATGCAGCCCGAACCCGGCCGCCGCGTCGGCGTCCTCCGTGGGAAGCGCGACCTCGGCGTAGATCTCCTCGCCGAGGGTCCAGAGCGTGCTGAGGCCCTGGAACAGGGGGCCGTACGCGTATCCGGCGTTCGCCTGCTCCTCGTAGAAGCCGGTCAGGTCGACGGGCTGCGCGCCCTCGGGGGGCCAGACGGCGAAGTCTGTGTCGGGGGCCGGGGCGTGGTCGTCGAGCTGGCCGCTGGCGTGGCGGATCCAGGACGTGCCGGTGTCGGCGTCGTCGGGCCTCGAGTACACCGCGACGGGGCGTAAGCCGTCCGTCTCCTCGCCGACCGAGACCTGGACGCGTACCGCGCCCTGGTCGGGGACGAGGAGGGGGGCCTCGATGATCAGCTCACGCAGGGACCGTGCGCCGACCTCGTCACCGGCGCGGATCGCGAGTTCCACGAGGGCGGTGCCCGGCAGGAGGACCGTGCCCGAGACGGTGTGGTCGGCGAGCCACGGCTGGGCCGCGAGCGAGAGCCGGCCCGTGGCGAGAACGCCGCCGGTGTCGGGCACGCTGATCACCGAGTCCAGCAGCGGATGCTCGACGGCGAACGCGGGATCACCCACCGGCACGTTCGAGTTCAGCCAGTAGCGCTGGTGCTGGAAGGCGTAGGTGGGCAGGTCGGTGCGGTGGGCGCCG
>NZ_BAABCQ010000345.1:0-2485 GCF_039539045.1 Streptomyces marokkonensis | reverse complement strand
TCCGCGACCAGGTCCTTCTTCGTCAGGCCCAGGAAATGCGCGCCCTGGCTGATCAGCTTGTCCGTCGCCGGATCCACCTTGAGCGGCGACTGCCGGGGCGGCTTCGAAGCCGTGGTCATAAATCCCACCTCCGCATCTACGGTACCCTAGTACCTCACGGTGGGCCCTGCTGTGACCGCAATGGGACGCAGTCCGCCGACCGCCGGTACTACGGCTCCGGATCGATGACGGTCGACCGGATTGCCCTGCGCCAGATCGCCAGGGATGAAATCGCACGACGGCAGGCGCCTGATCCAGCGCGGTGACACTTCCCCACCCACGCCACAGCGGCATCGATCACCCTCGTGCCCCGTCCGTGCCCTTCGGAGCGGATAGCAGCGGACAAACACGGTAGCCAGAGACCACACCAGCCTCGACCGCTCCACCCGAACATGCAGGTCAGGGACACTACAGCCGTTCAAGAACCGTTGATTCCCAAGCTCAGAGCGCGAGTTCGATTCTCGTCACCCGCTCCGACGCTAACCCCCAGGCCGGCCGCTCGGGGTTCTTTGCTGCCTGGACCGGATCAGGCAGCGCATGCCCGCTCCGCGCCTGGCGCCCGGTCAATGGAGCGGGGCACGAGACGGCCCGCCGTAGAGCTCGTCGGGACCGATGAGCAGCACACCGTCCTCGCCCTGTGCTCCATGTGACACCTCACGTCGCAACGAGTCGCCGAAGCCGTTTGCGCTGAAGCAGGCCAACTGACATCGACTGGTGTCCATACCTCGCGCGGTGAGAACTTCTCGTGCCCGAGTCAGCCTCTCCAGGTGGCTCAGCCCCATGACGGTGCCCCATTTCGCTTCTCCCAGCAGGTGGACCGCTTGCTTGCTGCCCCCGGGCCCGGGTTCCACCACGGCCACGTCGATCTGCGTCTGGCGCCTTGCCACGGGGTCCGTCACCACGCCACCGCCCACCTCCCCAAGGAGGACCGGAGCAGGGCCCGGCCCGGCCCGAGTATGTACTCACGGCACACCGTTTCGAAGTGTGGTCCGGCCACCTGTGCCGCGAAGCGTTCCGCGGACTGCGCCCACACCTTTCGCGTCTGTCCGCTTTCCAGCCGCGCCCAGGCGGGCCGTATCACCGCCTCGTAGAAATTGATCAGTGGCTCGGTGATTCTGTACTGGGACTTCCCGGCTCGAAAGACGTCCGCTTCCCGTGCCAGTAGGTGACTGTCCTCCAGAACGTGGAGGGGGTGTGAGATGTCCACCGACTTACGGCCGATGAACCCGGCGATCCCTCCCCGTGTGGAGTTCCCCTGGGCCACCGCGGCAAGGACCGAGTGGTACAAGGCCGTGTCCCGGATGTCCGCTTCCTCGGCAAGCAGGTACCGGGCTTCCCGGAAAAGAGGGCTGAAGGGCGAGAGGACCGTACGGCAGATCCAGTCGTCGAACTCCTCCAGCCTGGGGTCCAGGTGCCGGGTGATTCCCGCGCGTGTGAGGCAACGGGCGAGGCGGCCGGCGCGTCCTACCGGGTGAACGGGTTTTGCACGCAGGGGCGTTGTCAGTGGTGGCGCGTAGTCTCCGCAGGAGTGCGAACGGCGGCCGTCCGCGCACGGCGGACAGACACTCTCGGGGGAGACGATGCACGTGGCCACGAGCGGGACGACGACCATGACGTGTTCGGCGGGGACGGCGCAGACGGCGGCCGCCCGGGCGGTGCCTTCGCTGGTGACGCGGGTCCGCTCCGCGACGTCGGTGGAGGACCCGTCGTGGACGCGCGGCGCCTCCCGGCGGTCGCAGGGGGGACGCGAGGAGCCGTCACTGTGGAGGACGTCCGCGCTGCTGGGCTGCCTGTTCCTGACGGCGGGCCGCCGCACGGCGCCGGGACCGGCCCTGGCCCTGCCGGCCCGGTTCCTGGACCGGGAGTTCGGCCGGGGCCGGGTGACACGCTTCGAGGACATCGACTTCCCGGGCACCCTTGAGCACGAGCCCACCCGCCGCTTCCTGCGCGAGACCGGCCTGCCCGAGGACGCCCACCCCTTCCGGCAGGACCCGGCCGACCTGCCGCTGTCGCTGCCGACGGTGGCCGAGTGGTGCGACGAGTTCCCCGAGAACCGGCTCGCCGACCGCGCGGACCACCTCGTGCGCCTGGGCCGGCTGGCGGACGGCGATCACGTGGTCGTCGACGGCACGACGGGCGCCGTCCTGACCTGGAGGGCACCCGACGGCACCCTTCGGCCCCTGATGTCGGACGTCTCCGCCCTCGCTCTCATCCTCTGGGCACTGCGCCGCTCGACGCCGCCGGGGACCGCGGCGGGAACCGGCCCCGCGTGACCTTTCGCCGGCGGAGCTCACCGGGGCGGCGGGCCGGGACCGGCGGTCGTACGACGAAGAAGGTTTCGGCCCGGGGTGGCGCTGGTGGGGGCCTGGGTGGCGAAGCGGGTACGGTTTCGTGAGCGGTGAGCGGTGAGCGGTGAGCGGTGAGCGGTGAGCGGTGAGCGGTGAGC
>NZ_BAABCQ010000344.1:0-2523 GCF_039539045.1 Streptomyces marokkonensis | reverse complement strand
CTTACGTGAATTGTCTTCCTAAGACCGCTTGGCCTCCGACTTGCATATCTTGAACTGATTCCAACCTGTCGTCGGCGTCCGTCGGTCGGGCGGTTCTGCAACGCGATGAAGCTCCTGGCAGGAGGTGTCACGACCAAGAATCACCGTGCCCCACCAGGAGCTTCGCGTGCTTGTCCACCCGCCGTCGATTGATCTGTCCTGCCGCACCCTGCGCTACCTGAGCGCTCGACTGCATGCCCGGCGGCGGGAGACCGGGACGCGCCGGCGGCGTCTGCCGGCAGGCCGACACACCCTGCTCGCCTTGGCCCACCTGCGGTGCGGCGATACCTATGCCCAGCTCGCCGCCGGGTTCCGCATCGGCATCGCGACGGTCTGTCGCTACATACGCGAGGTCATCGACCTCCTGGCCGCCCTCGCCCCGACCCTGACCCTGACCCAGGCGATGAAGACCATCCGGACCAAGGCGTTCGTGATCCTGGACGGCACCCTCCTGCCGATCGACCGGATCGCCGCCGACACGCCGTACCACTCCGGGAAACACAAGCGCCACGGCATGAACGTTCAGGTTCTCACCGATCCGTTCGGCCGACTGTTGTTGGGCCTCCCCCGCCCTGCCCGGGTCTGTTCACGACCTGACCGCCGCACAGGCCCATGGGATCATCGACGCGCGCGCCGCGGCCGAGCCGAAGTGCTGGGCGGACAAGGCGGCCGGGCCTCTACTGGCCGCGCTCACGCCGACCGCAGGCCGATTCGCGGGCCAGCAGGCCGTGAATGTTCTCCCAGGTGGACGGGTGGCCACGCTCACGCCGCTCGGTCCGGCGTTCGTGCCGCGAGGATTTCCTGGCAGCCACGGCGTCGGCAAGCCCGTACGTGCAGAACCGGACCCGTCCGGCGGCAGGGTCCGCACCGGACCCGAGCACCGTGCGGACGTCCGTGGTGATGGGGGCGAGAACCGCGAAGACGCCCGCGCTTGGAGCAGTTGATGAGCCAGGCCCTTCCGCCAGTGATGTGCCTGGGGACGGCAACCGAGCCTGACGGCCCTGTGATGCCGTGCGGTGCGGCCTGCCGGCAGCAGCGGCTCGTTCCCGCCCACAGCTCATCCGATACGCCCCACGGCGGCCGCTCCGTTCCCGGGGTCGGCCCAGGACCTGTCCCCCGAGCGAGCTACACGCTTTTGTCCTCTCTGGGGTGACGCGCGCGACCGGTGGTCTCTTGTTGACTCGAATCGTCAACACAACGGCCGGACAAGGCCGATCAGCCCAATAGCCAAGGACAACACCATGACCACGACACGCAGTTCCGCGCAGCACGGTTTCCCCAGAGGCCGCCGAATCGCCGCAGCTCTGCTGGTTTCCACGCTGGGAGGAACCGCACTGGTCGCGTGTAGTGCCGACGCCAAGGACTCGCAACCGGCCAAGGTCTCCGGCAAGAGCGTCGGCGAGACCGCGGGCGACGCCAAGATCACCTGGGGTAAGTGCCCGGCCCTGCCCGAGGGACAAACCCGTAAATCCGACCTGGCCTGTGGCACATTGGATGTGCCACTCGACTACCAAGACCCGGGCGGCACGAAGATCGACCTGGCGGTCTCCCGGCTGTCCACCGCGAAGCCCGGGAAACGACGTGGCGTTCTGTTCCTGAACCCCGGCGGGCCTGCCCTGGGCGGTCTCGGCATGCCCGAAACCATGGCGTCCACACTGCCGAAGTCCGTGCTGGACCGCTACGACCTGATCGGTTTCGACCCGCGCGGCGTCGCACACAGCACCCCGCAGAGTTGCGGTCTGCAGGACCCCAGCGTGCCCGGGCTCTTCCCCTATCCTGCCGCGGACGGCTCGATCACCAAGAATGTGGCCCGCGCCAAAACCGCCGCCAAGCAGTGCGCAGACACGGTGGGCGAGAACCTGCGGCACTACAACACCGCCAACACCGCCCGCGACATGGACCGCATCCGCCAGGCGCTCGGTGAGAAGAAGATCTCCTACTGGGGCCAGTCCTACGGCACCTACCTCGGAGCCGTCTACCGCTCCCTCTTCCAGAACCACACCGACCGGATGGTCCTGGAAGGCAACGTCGACCCCACCAAGGTATGGGCCAACCAGGTGTCGGACACCTGGGGCAAGGGCATGGCCGACCGGTTCCCCGATGCCGCCCGCGTCGCCGCGGCACAGGCCGACACCCTCGAACTGGGCACGAACGTCGCGGAGGTGACCGACACCTACCTCGCCCTCGCCGACCGGCTCGACCGCACGCCCGCAGCGATTCCCGGCACACCGGTGTCGCTGGACGGGGCACTGCTGCGGAACATGACCTACGCCCTGCTTCTGCACGACGACACCCTTCCCGTGCTCGCCAAGTTCTGGAAGGCAGCCGACAACCTGACCCACGGCACCACCACGGCCGCCGACACCGCGGTTCTCAAGAAGGTGTTCGCCGCCGCACCGGCGTCCCCGGGCGTCCCCGCGGACAACCAGGCCACCATGTTCCTGGCGCTCACCTGCGGCGACGCCGAATGGCCGCACGACGTCG
>NZ_BAABCQ010000343.1:0-2563 GCF_039539045.1 Streptomyces marokkonensis | reverse complement strand
GCCACTGCGCTCCGGTGCCCAGCCGGTGAATGATTCCGTTGATCACCTGTCGGTGATCACGCCACCGGCCGCACCGGTTGTTACTCACCGGCAATAACGGCTCCAGCACCGCCCACTCGCCGTCCGTCAGATCCCCCCGACTCAACATGGCCAGCCCCCACGGTCTCCCTGCTCGCAGCGATACGGCTATTCGATGACCGCGGTGGCTTCGACCTCGACCAGAAGGTCGGGTTCCCCCAGCGCCGCAACGCCCAGCAGGGTTATCGGCTTGACCGGATCGATGCCCAGTTTCGCTGCCGCCCGGCCCACGCCCTCACCCAGAAGCGGCATCTTCTCGGGACTCCAGTCAACGACGTAGACGGTCAGCTTCGCCACGTCATCGAAGGAGCCACCGATCCCAGCCAGAGCGGTGCCGATGTTGAGGTAGCACTGTTCGACCTGAGCGGCGAAGTCTCCCTCGCCTACGGGCCGGCCGTCGGCGTCGCGGGCGACCTGCCCCGCAAGGAACACCAGCTTCGATCCGGTGGCCACCGACAGCTGCCGGTAGACCTCGGGCTTCGGCAACCCCTCGGGATTGACCAGCGTCACGGACATGAACGGCCTCTTCCTCTTGGCGTCAGGAGCAGCAAGATCGGCACCCCATGAAAGCATAGCGATGCTATGTATTGTGAGGCCATGGCGAGGACGAAAGATCCAGCGGTCCGCTCCCTGCTGCTCGACCGAGCCGCACAGATGCTGCGGACGAGACAACCGGTCACACTCCGAACCCTGGTCGCCGGGACCGGCGTGTCAACGATGGCCGTCTACACCTACTTCGGCGGCATGGACGGCCTGTGGAGGGCACTGCGGCAGGAAGGCTTCATACGCCTGGCCGTCCAACTCGCGGCCATCAAGATGTCAGCGGACCCGGTACGCGACCTCGCCGCACTGGGCGCCGCCTACCTGGCCAATGCCATGGAGAACTCCGATCTCTACCGCGTCATGTTCGACGCGGGTTTCGACCTCGAAGACACCGGTGCCGCAGACGAAACCCTGCACCACCTCGTCCGCGCCATCGACCGGGCCAAGGCGAACGGCCGCTTCCGCAACGAAATCGACCCGCTGGAACTGGCAACCCAGAGCTGGACCATCGGCCACGGACTCGCTTCACTTGTCGCCACAGGCCCCCTGCCGCACCAGACACTTGCTCACGGCGTGCCCATGCTGACTGCCCTGTTCACCAGCGCAGGAGACGAACCCGACCGATGCCGCCGGTCGGTTGAGCGCGGCTGGGGCCGCATAGCCCCAGCCCGGTCTGGCTCTCGTGATCGGAGAGACAGGCCCTAGTCCCGGCCGGCATCCTGCTGCTGCCCGAGGCGAAGAACCCCGACCCGGGCCCGTGGGACCTGCCCAGCGTCGCCCTGTCGATGATCGGCATGATCGGCGTCGTCTACGCGGTCAAGGAAGCCGCGGCCAACGGCTTCGAGCCCGCCGTCCTGGCGGCCGCGGCGATCGGCATCGCGGCACTGGGCATGTTCGGCCGGCGCCAGACCCGGCTGACCTACCCCCTCATCGACATCAGCCTCTTCCGCAACCGGGCCTTCTCCGGAGTGGTCGGCGCCAACCTGCTGTCCGTCCTCGGCATGTCGGGCCTGATCTATTTCATCTCGCAGTACTTCCAGCTGGTCATGGGCTACTCCCCGCTCAAGGCCGGCATAGCGAGCCTGCCCACCACCATCGGCATGGTCCTGCTCAGCGTCGCAGCCGGCGGCATCATCGCCCGCTCCCCCTCCCGGACCGTACTGACCTGGGGCCTGCTCATCATGGGCGTGGCGATGGTCCCCCTGGCCGTGCTCACGCCGGACAGCCCCTACCTCCTGATAGCCGTTCCCCTGCTGCTCACCGGCGTCGGCCTGGCCCTGACCATGCCCACGGCCAACGACCTCATCCTCTCCAGCGTCCGCAAGGAGGAGTCCGGCGCGGCAGCGGCCATCTCCGAGACCGCTTACGAACTGGGCATGGCCCTGGGCATCGCCACCCTCGGCTCCATCGTGACCAACACCTACCAGGGCTTCACCCTCCCGCCCGGCACACCCGACGACGTCGCCGCCGAGGCACAGCACTCCCTCGCCGGCGCCATCCAGCAGGCCCAGACCCTCCCGGCCGAACAAGGCCGCAACCTGCTCGACGCCGCACAGGACGCCTTCACCTCCGGCCTCGCCACCGCCGCCACCGTCGGCGCGGCACTCCTGTTCGCCGCGGCCGCCTGCAGCTGGTACCTCCTCAAGAAGCCCACCCCGACGGCCGAAGAAGCCATCTCGGCTCACTGAACGCCCTGCCCGTTCTTCTGCGCCGACAGCCGTCCGCGAGGGCACATCCAGGGCACATGAGCCTGGGAAACAGTGTCGACCTGCGAGAACCACGGAGACGAGTTCTCGCAGGTCAACACACGCTCTACCGAGAATCCCGAGGTCACCGGCCCGCATCCTTCAATCGCTGCACGAGTGGCAGGACTTCAGCCACCGGCTGGGGTCTGTACGGTGAGCGGTGTAACTCCCGAGCTGGAAGCGACAGTTGATGACTG
>NZ_BAABCQ010000342.1:0-2615 GCF_039539045.1 Streptomyces marokkonensis | reverse complement strand
GGAGGGGAACGGTTTTCCGCCCCCGCCTGCGCCCCCGCCTCCGCCTCCACTTCTGCCTGCGGTTCCGCCTCAGAGGCCCTCACCCCACCCCTCCGGCCCAAAAAGGGTGATTCTCACATTCTCCCCGTGACCCCTCTCCGACCCGTCGCGTTGGGCCAGCAGTGCGGTGGCGCGTCCTGCTGCCGTACTCCTCGACTCAGAAGGAGAACGTGATGTCTCGCATCGCGAAGGCCGCCGGCGTCGCCCTGGGCACCGGTGCCGTGATGCTCAGCGGCACCGGCCTGGCCATGGCGGACGCGGGCGCCGAAGCCACGGCCGTCGGCTCGCCCGGCGTCCTGTCCGGCAACGCCCTCCAGGTCCCGGTCAACGTGCCGGTCAATGTGTGCGGCAACACCATCAATGTGATCGGCCTGCTGAACCCGGCCTTCGGCAACACCTGCGTGAACGGTGACGTCGAGAAGAACGACAAGCACAGCGAGGACGGCAAGAACGGCGGCCACGGCCGCTGAGTCCCGTAGGCACCAGAAGAGCCCCGACCTTCCCAGTCGGGGCTCTTCCGTGTCTACGTCTACGTCTACGTCCGCGCCCGCGTCGCTCGCTCGCTCGCTCAGGCGTACCGGTAGATCCTGCTGTGGTCGTCAAGATCGTCCGGCGTCACGTCCCACGGCGGCAGCCTCTCGTGCCGCGCGACGATCCGGCCGTGCTGCGCGCTCCCGTCGCCGGGCGGTTCGGCGGGCAGGTAGCGGGTGTCGCGGTGCCGGGCCTGCCAGCGGGACCACTGGAGGTCGACGAAGGCGTGATGCAGCCAGAACACCGGATCGTTGACGGACGCACCACCGACCATGGCCCCGCCGACCCAGCGGTGCACCCGGTTGTGGTTGCGCCACGAGACGCTGCCGCGGCCGGTCCCCCACCCCTCCAGCTTGTTCCGGAAACCCCTGCGGACCGTGGAGTCCCAGGGTGCGGTGTCGTACACCGGGTCGTCGAGCGCCCACTCCACATCGCTCTTGGCCGGCAGGCCGATGGGGTTCGCGGCGCGTCCGAGGTCCCGGGTGAGGTAGTCGGTGTCGGTGACGTTCACCTTGATGGTCCAGTTGCCCCCGGCGCGGGCGAACGGCCCGGTGGTGACCCGGCGGTCCGAGCGCCGCCCGGTGCCCCCGAGAAGGTCGGCGGTCCAGGGCGCGGACGACGTGGTCCGGTCCTTCGTCCAGTCCCAGTACGGCACCGTCACCGACGAGTCGATCCGGCGCAGCGCCTCTTCCAGGTCCAGCAGGAACCTGCGGTGCCAGGGCAGGAAGGAAGGAGCCATGTGGGCCGTACGCAGTCCGTTCTCGCCGTCGGAGACGTAGTACGCGATGTGGGTGCGTACGAACTCGTCGTACTCACCGCGCCGTTTCGTCTCCAGCAGCGCGTCGACGAACCGCCGCTTCTCGCTGCGGGTCAGCGTGCTGACGTCCTTACGCGTGTACGCCATGGCGCCCCCCGGAGTGGTGTCGGTCGTCACCGGCCGGCGCGTCGCGCAGGTGTTCGCCGGGGGCGAGTTCGTCGACGGCGCCGCGGGCCGCGGCGAGAGGGGTGGGGTACGACCGGTAGTGGTCGACCATGCTCAGCCAGCCGCCGTCGGCCCTGCGCATCAGGTGCAGCGGGCGGCCGTCCACCGTGACGTGCCAGAGGGCAGCCCCGACGGCGTGCCCCGCGGCAGCCCTGCTGCCCCGGATGCGGCGGCCCCGGTAGGTCTCGTCGAACGCGGCGCCGGCGGCCGGCTCGGCCGCGTGCGGCTCGGGGCGCGCGGGCCCGGTGCTCCCGGTGTCCTCGGCGGAGTCTGACACCGGGGAGGGCCGGGATGCCCCGACCAGGGGCGCCAGTGTCAGGGCTAGGGCCGGGGCGAGCAGTCCCCGCATCATCCGGCGCCGCGTTCCGTGTCCGGGTGCGGTTTCGGATCCGGGTGCGGGTCCGCCTCTGGCGGGGTCCGGCGGCTCCCGCCGCTCCGCGCCGACCCCTGCTCCGCCCACGTTGACGATCATGACTCGCTCCTCGTCCGGTCCGGTGATCCATAGGGCTAACCGGACGGCGGGCCCCGCGGTCACCACGCAGGGCCACACGGAGCACCGGCCGCCGGCGCCGGGGCGCGGGTCAGCCACCCAGCGGGAGGCCGCCGAGCAGTCCGCCCTTGGAGTTCAACTCGGTGGTCGCTTCCTTCACGGTGTGCAGCACGGATTCCTTGTTCTCGGTGTCGAGCGCCTTCGACTGGTCCTTCGACGGCAGGACGTTGGCGGGCTCCGCGGTGAGCGCGTTCACGGCGTTGCCGAGGCTGCTGGGCGAGAGGTCGGCGGCGTCTTGGGCGAACGCGGGCACGGCGGAGCCGGCGATGGCCAGAGACCCGGCGACGACAGCGGCGGCCTTGAGGGACTTCATCGTGTTCCTTTCTTCGGCGACTGCTGTCACCGGAGGAAATGCTGACGCCCGGCCTAACGACCTGCACCAGGCACGGAAACCCCACGCCAGGGAAGACATATGAAATCTCCGGAGAGCGGAATGGACCGGGGAACGGAGACGGGGAAACGAGGCGGGGAACGGATAGGAGAACGAGAAAGGGAGAAAGGGAATGGAGAAGG
>NZ_BAABCQ010000341.1:0-2617 GCF_039539045.1 Streptomyces marokkonensis | reverse complement strand
CCCGCCGCGTCGACCTGCCCACCTACGCCTTCCAGCGCGAGCGCTACTGGCTGGAGGCGTCCGAGGAGTTCTCCGGGGCCGCCGCCACCGGACTCGGGCTGAGTGCGGCGGAGCACCCGCTGGCGGGTGCGGCGGTCGCGCTGCCCGGCGCCGGCGGATTCCTGGTCACCGGGCGGATCTCTCTCAAGACGCACTCCTGGCTCGCCGACCACACGGTCATGGGCAGCGTGCTGCTGCCGGGCACCGCGCTCGTGGAGCTGGCGGTGCGAGCGGGCGACGAGGCCGGGTGCGCGCAGGTCGATGACCTGACGCTGGAAGCGCCGCTGATCGTCCCGGATCGTGGCGGTGTGGCCTTGCAGGTGTGGGTCGGAGCGGAGGAAGAGCCCGGTCGGCGTGCGCTGAGCGTGCACTCGCGGCCGGAGGACGCTCCGGACGGCGCACCGTGGGTGCGGCACGCCGTGGGCTTCCTGACCAGCGAACTGCCCGAGCCGCCGCACGGCGCGGACCTCAAGGACTGGCCGCCGACGGGTGCGGAGGCCGTCGACCTGGAGGGGTACTACGAGGGTCTGGATGGACTCGGTCTGGGCTACGGCCCGGTCTTCCGTGGCCTGCGGTCGGTGTGGCGCAGCGGTGACGACGTCCTCGCCGAGGTCGCCCTTCCCGAAGACATGGAGGCGGGCGCGTTCGCCGTCCACCCGGCGCTGCTGGACGCGGCGCTGCACGCGATCGGCGCGGGCGGGCTGGTCTCCGTCGAGGACGGTCCGCTGCTGCCCTTCGCATGGTCGGAGGTGGGAGTGCGGGCCGCAGGGGCGACGGCGCTGCGGGTCAAGGTGTCCCGTACGGGTACGGACACCGTGTCACTGACCGTGGCCGACACCTCGGGCGGTCTGGTGGCCACGGCCGGATCGCTGGCGTTGCGGCCGGTGACGCGTGAGCAGCGGCACGCGGCGGGCGGCTCCGGCAGCCGGGTAGGCGACTCGCTGTTCGGACTCGCCTGGCAGCCTCTCGCCCTCACCGGGGCCGGTGCCGGGCTCGACGTGCGGAGCTACCCGGACGCGACCGCTCTCTTCACCGAGCCGGACCTGCCCGATGTCGCGGTCCTCACGGTCCCGCCGTGCCTGGACGGACGGAGTGCGGAGGCCGCCGACCGCGTGCACGGGATCGTGTGCGAGGTGCTGGAGCTGGTGCAGTGGTGGCTGGCGAGGGAGGGGGCGGGGCGGCTGGCGTTGGTGACCTCGGCGGGTGATCTGGCGCATGCCGCGGTGTGGGGGCTGGTGCGTTCCGCGGAGTCGGAGAACCCGGACCGGTTCGTGCTGGTGGAGGCCGAGGACGCCGGCGAGGTGGTCCGGGTGCTGCCCGCCGTGCTCGCCTGCGGTGAGCCGCAGTTCGCGCTCCGCGGCGGGGAGGCCTTCGTACCGCGCCTGGTGAAGGCCGCCACGGACGGCGGTACCGGCCTGCCGGACCTCACCGGAGGCACCGTTCTCGTGACCGGTGCCTCCGGGGCACTGGGCGCACTCGTCGCCAGGCACCTGGTGGTCGAGCACAAGGCGCGCCGGCTCCTGCTGGTGAGCCGCCGGGGCGCGGACGCGCCCGGCGCGGCCGAGCTGGGGGCCGAACTCGCCGCGGAGGGCGCCGAGACCACCTGGGCGGCCTGCGACGTCGCGGACCGGGAGGCCGTCACCGGGCTGCTGGCCGGGCTCGGCGAGCACCCGCTGTCCGCCGTCGTGCACACCGCGGGTGTGCTGGACGACGGAGTCGTCGCCTCGGTCACGCCCGAGAGGCTGCGGGAGGTCTTCCGCCCGAAGGTGGACGCCGTGCTGAACCTGCACGAGTGCTCCCACGGCATGGACCTGGCCGCGTTCGTGGTGTTCTCCTCCGTCGCAGGCCTGGTCGGCAGCGCTGGCCAGGCGAGCTACGCGGCGGTGAACTCCTTCCTCGACGCCTTCTCGGCGTACCGGCGCCGGGCCGGACTGCCCGCCACCTCGCTGGCATGGGGTGTGTGGGAGCAGTCCGGAGCGATGACCGACGGCCTCGCCGAGGCCGACCGGGCGCGGATGGCGCGCAGCGGCGTGCTGCCGCTGCCACCGGAGGAAGGGCTGCGGCTGCTCGACGCGGCACTCGCCTCGGACGAGGCCGTGCTCGCCCCCGTCCGCATCGACACCGGCGCGCTCCGCGCCGGCGAGGCACCGCCGGTGCTGCGGTCCCTGGTGCCGACCGTGACCACCCGCGGGACCGCCCAGGCCGCGACCGCCTCCGCGCCCTCGCTGGCCGAACGGCTGGACCGGCTCCCGGAGGCCGAGCGGGAAAAGACCGTACGGGACCTGGTCCGGGCCGAGGTGGCCGCGGTCCTGGGGCACGCGTCGGACCGTACGGTCCGGCCGGAGGACGCCTTCCAGGACCTGGGCTTCGACTCCCTGACAGCCGTCGAACTGCGCAACCGGCTGAGCAAGGCCACCGGGCTGCGGCTGCCCGCGACGCTGGTCTTCGACCACCCGACGCCCGCTCTGCTGGCACGTCATGTGTTCACAGAAACGGTGGCGGCCGCCGCTCCAGCTTTAGTGAATTCCCTACTTGCCGACCTGGACAGGGTCGAACAAGAATTGGTCACGAAGTTGGG
>NZ_BAABCQ010000340.1:0-2638 GCF_039539045.1 Streptomyces marokkonensis | reverse complement strand
CGCACGCCACCGGGGTAGCGGCAGGCCATGGAGACGATCGCGAGCGGCTCGTCCGTGGTGGCCGCCGAAGCGACCGAGGCATCGGGCCGCTCCTGTACGCCGAGCGTCTCCGCCAGCAGGAAGCGGGAGAGCGCGACGGGCGTGGGATGGTCGAACACCAGGGTCGCAGGGAGCCGCAGCCCGGTCGCCGTGTTCAGCCGGTTGCGCAGTTCCACCGAGGTGAGCGAGTCGAAACCGGTGTCCTGGAAGGCCTGTTCCGGCTGGACGGCCCGCAGCGAGGCGTGTCCGAGCACGGCGGCGACCTCGGTGACCACCAGGTCCAGTACCGCCTGCTCGCGCTCGGCCTCCGGCAGCCCGGCCAGCCGCTGTCCCAGCGAACCCTTCGGCGCGGTCCGCGCCGCGCGCCGCGCGGGGCCCCGTACGGGGCCCCGCAGCCCGCGCAGGACCGTCGGTACCGTGCCCTGCAGCCCGCTCAGGTCCAGCCGCAGCGGGGCGACAGCGGCCCGGTCCGAGGCCAGCGCCGCGTCGAAGAGCCGCAGTCCTTCGTCGATACCGATCGGGGCCAGACCCACCCTTTTGAGCCGGACGAGGTCGGCCTGGTCGAGCCGGTCGGCCATGCCACCGCCCTGCTCCCACAGGCCCCACGCCAGCGACAGGGCGGGAAGCCCCCGGGCACGGCGAGCTTCGGTGAAGGCGTCGAGGAAGGTGTTCGCCGCCGCGTAGTTGCCCTGGCCCGCGCTGCCCAGGATGCCGGACACCGAGGAGAAGACGACGAAGGCCGACAGATCGCCCGTCAGCTCGTCGAGGTTGAGCACCGCGTCGACCTTGGGGCGCAGCACCTTCTTCAGCCGCTCCGGGGTGAGCGAGGCGATCACTCCGTCGTCCAGGACACCGGCCGTGTGCACCACGGCCGTCACTTCCGTGCCGGACAGCACTTCGGCCAGGGCGTCCCGGTCCGCCACGTCGCAGGCCGCCCACCGCACCTCGGCGCCCCACGCGGTCAGTTCGGCCTCCAGCTCGACCGCGCCGGGGGCCTCCGCGCCACGCCGTCCGAGCAGCAGCAGGCTGCGCACACCGTGCTCGGCGACCAGGTGCCTGGCGAACAACCCGCCCAGGGCACCGGAGGCGCCGGTCAGCAGGACGGTTCCGGCGCCGAAGTCCGCAGTGCCGGTCGCGGCCGTGGCCGCCTCGGCGGCCGGCGGCGTCTTCGCCAGGCGCGGTACGAAGGCCTCCCCGCCGCGGAGCGCGAACTGCGTCTCACCGCAGGCGAGCACGGCGGGCAGCACCCGGACCACCTCGCCGGCGTCCTCGGCCTCCACCAGCACGAACCGGTCCGGGTTCTCCGACTCCGCGGAACGCACCAGCCCCCACACCGCGGCATGCGCCAGATCACCCGCCGAGGTCACCAACGCCAGCCGCCCCGCCCCCTCCCTCGCCAGCCACCACTGCACCAGCTCCAGCACCTGACATGTGGCGCTGTGCACGCGGTCGGCGGCCCGCTCACCGGTCCCCACCGGGCACGGCACCACGACGACGTCGGGTGCGCCTTCCATGTCGCGCAGAACGTCAAGGTCCGCCACCGTCTCGATCGTCACCGGTTCGGTGACGGCAGGAAGGGTGAACGGCGTCCACTCCAGCCCGAACGGCTGATCGTCACCTCCGGCACTGCGCAGGTTCTCCGCAGGAACGGTACGCAGCGACAGCGATTCGGCGGAGGCCACCGGGTCACCGGCATCATCGGCCACGGCCACGGCCAGCGAGCCGTCGGCCTTCCGCGTCAGCCGCACACGCACCATGGCCGCGCCGGCGGCCCGGACGAAGACGCCGGACCACGCGAACGGCAGGGCCGGGCCGTCGTCCCGCGACACCAGCCCACCGGCGGCCAGTGCGTGCAGGGCCGCGTCGAGCAGGGCCGGGTGCAACGCGAACGCCGCCGCATCGGCGGCCGACTCCTGCGGCAGCTCGACCTCGGCGAAGACGTCGTCCCCGGCCCGCCACACCGAGCGCAGGCCCTGGAAGACCGGGCCGTAGTCCAGGCCCGCGGCGGCCATGCCCTCGTAGAACGCCGTCAGGCCGACGGCCTCCGCACCCGGCGGCGGCCACGCGCCGAGGTCCGCGGCGGGTGGTGCCGCTGCCGAGGACAGCACCCCCGTCGCGTGCCGCAGCCAGGGACCGTCACCGACGCGCGAGTGCACGCTCAGCTGCCGCCGGCCCGACTCGTCCTCCGGATCGACCGCCACCTGGAGAACCACACCACCGCGCTCGGGCACGACCAGGGGAAACTCAAGGGTGAGGTCCTCGATCCATCCGCACCCGGTCTCGTCGCCCGCCCGGACCGCCAGTTCCACGAACGCGGTGCCGGGCAGCAGAACGGTTCCGTGCACGGCGTGGTCGGCGAGCCAGGGGTGCGTCTCGAGGGAAAGCAGCCCAGTCAACAGGGCCCTGCCGCTGTCGGCTGTCACGATCGCGGCACCGAGCAGCGGGTGATCCGCCGCGTCCAGGCCGGCGGCCCGGACGTCACCGGACGCCTGCGGAACGTCGAGCCAGTAGCGTTCGCGCTGGAAGGCGTAGGTGGGCAGGTCTACGCGGCGGGCGCCGGGGAAGAAGGCGTGCCAGTCCACTTCGTGCCCGTGCGCGT
>NZ_BAABCQ010000339.1:0-2702 GCF_039539045.1 Streptomyces marokkonensis | reverse complement strand
TCACCGGGCGGGGCAGGGTGGTGTTGGTCAGCGGAGCCGTTGCGAACGGAAAGACGGAACTCCTCCGAACCTTTGCCGACCGGAACAACTCCGGCGAAGCCATTTTCCTGTCGGCCACCGCGACGGCCGCCGACCGTGAAATTCCCTTCGGTGTTCTGAGTCAACTGCTTGAGTGCACGCCCATTTCCACCGAACGCATCGAGGAGCTGATCAGTCCCGAGCACGAACTGGAAACCGTCCGCCGAGCCACCGCCGCACTGCTGGAAGTGTCCGGGACGGCGCCGCTGGTCGTCATCGTCGACGACGTGCACCACACCGACGAGCCCTCGATGGACTGCTTGTTGCGCCTGACCAATCGCAGTCGCTCGACCTGTACCATGATCATTCTCGCGGAGTCGGCGTACGACTGGTCGATGCACCCCTCGTACCGGATCGAACTCGTCCGGCAGACGCACTTCCGCAGAATCCGCCTCACCCCCCTGTCCGTCACCGGGGTCTCCGAGATGGTCACGCAGTACCTCGGACGAGAGGCGGCGCGCAGCCTCGCCCTCGAGGTCCACGAGGCAACAGGCGGCAATCAACTGCTTGTTCGCGCCCTCATCGAGGACCACGGCGACGCGGTGGTGACCTTCGAGCGCGACTCCCGCGTGGCCGGCGAAAGCTTCCGCCAGGCCGTGCTCACCTGCCTGCAGCGCAGCGGCCCGGACGCGCTCGCCGTGGCCAGGGCGCTCGCCGTCCTCGACACTGCGGCATCGTCGGACCGGGTCGCGAAACTGATCGGTCGTGACCCCGATGTGGTCACCCGACTGCTGCACGGCCTGCACGCCCTGGGGCTGCTGGACGGCGACTGCTTCCGGAACCCGCTCGGCCGCGCCGCAGTGTACGAGGATCTGTCAGGAACCGAGCTGGCCCGACTGCACACGGGCGCCGCGCAGTTGCTGCGCCAGGGCGCGGGAGACGCCATCAAGGTCGCCGAGCACCTCGTGGCGGCCAAGAGCGTGCGGGCCGACTGGGCCATCGGCGAGCTGCGGCGGGCGGCCGAGGAGGCGCTGGCCGTCGACGACGACGCGGCTGCCATCAAGTACGTGGAGTTCGCGCTCTCCGTCTGCACCGAGGCACGCGAGCGCGCCCAGTTGAGGATGCTGTTGATCCGCGCCGAGTGGCGCAAGGACCCAGGAGCGGCGGCCCGCCACCTGACGGCCCTCTTCCAGGAGCAGCGGGACGGACACCTCGACGCCGACCAGACGGCCGTGCTCGTGCGCTACGGCATGTGGCACGGGCGGACCGAGGAGGCCACCGAGACCCTGGACCAACTGGTGCGGCTCCGCCCGACGGTGAACGAACCCCTCGGCTGTCTCCTGAGCAGCACCAGAGACTGGCTCAGCCACTCCTACCCGCAGTTCCTGCCCGCCGGCACCGACGGCGCCCCCGCGCCGCAGGCCGACAGCGCCGCCGCGCCGCCGGCCCAGCAGGACCAGGCCGCCGCCGTGCTCAGCGCGGTCCTCAGCCAGGGCGACGATGACGGGCGGTGCACCCGCGTGGCCGAGCAGATACTGCAGGGCACCCCCCTCACCGACGACTCCCTGGAAGCCATCACCTCGGCCATACAGACGCTCGTCTACGGCGAGCGGCTGCCCATGGCGGCGCGCTGGTGCGACATGCTGCTCGCCGAGGCGGAGGCCCGCGGCGTCACCTGGTGGCATGCGGTCTTCTCCGGCTGCCGCGCCGAGATAGCCATCCGCAACGGCGAGCTGGTCGACGCCGAGAGACACGCGGCCCGCGCCCTGGACCTGATCGGCCCCGACGGCTGGGGAGTCGCGATCGGTCTGCCGCTGGGAGCCCTCCTCTACACGGCCACCGCCATGGGGGACTTCGAGAGCGCCCGCAAATACCTGAAGGAACCGGTTCCTTCGACCATGTTCCATACCCGGTACGGGCTGTCCTACCAGCGGGCCAGAGGCCGCTACTACCTGGCCACCGACCGGCTGCAGGCCGCGCTCGCCGACTTCCGCTACTGCGGAGAGTTGATGACGGCCTGGGGCCTCGACGCCCCAGCGCTCGTCCCGTGGCGCAGCGACTCCGCCGAGGTCCACCTCAGGCTCGGCGACTACGAGTGGGCCCAACAGCTCGCCCAGGAGCAGATGTCCCTCTCCGGCTCGCCCAAGTCGCGTACCCACGGCGCCTCGCTGCGGGTGCTTGCCGCGACTACCGGCCACCGGGCGCGGCTGCGGCTCCTGAAGGAGTCCGTCGAGGTACTCCAGGTCAGCGGGGACCGGCTGACGCTCACCCAGGCGCTGTACGACCTCAGCAGGGTGCATCAGGTCCTCGGCGAGTGCGGCAAGGCACGGATGATCTCGCGCAGGGCTGGGCGCCTCGCCAAGGAGTGCCGGGTCCAGCGGATGCAGGAGCAGAGCGCCCCGAGCCACGAGCAGCCGCTGATGCTCGTGCCCGACGAGGGCGACACCTGGAAGCAGCCCGGCGCCACGGCACGGCAGGCGGCCGACATGCTCACGCTCTCCGAGCGCAAGGTCGCCGCGCTGGCCTCGCTCGGCTACACCAACCGCGAGATATCCGGAAAGCTGCACATCACCGTCAGCACGGTGGAGCAGCATCTCACCAAAATATTCAGGAAGTTGAAAGTCAAGCGCAGAACCGACCTGCCCGTCGAGCTGGAATTCCACGCCGCATCAATGGCCTGATGG
>NZ_BAABCQ010000338.1:0-2714 GCF_039539045.1 Streptomyces marokkonensis | reverse complement strand
GGCCCGGGCGCAGTCCCGGGCCGTACCCCCTTTGGAGACACACATGGCTTCGATCGATCTGGACAACGTGCTGGACAAGGCATGGGCGGACAAGAGCCTGCCGGAGATACTCGCCGCGCCGGTGGCGGCACTGAAGGGCGTCTCCGACCGCGACGGCGAGCTGCTCCAGGAGGCGTTCGGAGTCAGGACCGTCGCGGACCTGGCCGAACTGAAGTACGCCCGCTGGGCACAGGCACTCGCCGCTCTCGAAGCGGCCAAGTAGCCCCTCACGGAACATCACGCACGCAAAAGGAGTGGACGCCACCATGGTGTTCAAGCGACTTCTCGGCTCGCTCGGCGTGGGCGCCCCCACGGTCGACACGGTTCTCGACCCGGCCCCCGTCCTGCCCGGCGGCACACTCACCGGACAAGTACACCTCAAGGGCGGCCAGGCGGACTTCGACATCGACCACATCACACTCGAGCTGGTCGCCCGGGTCGAGGCGGAGCACGGAGACGGCGAGAGCGAGGGCGTCGTCGTCTTCGACCGGTTCACCGTCGGCGGCGGCTTCCGGCTCGCCGCGGAAGAACCGCGCAGCGTGCCCTTCGGCGTCACGCTGCCGTGGGAGACGCCCGTCACCGAGCTGTACGGGCAGCCGCTGGGCATCGTGCTCGGTGTGCGCACCGAGCTGGCGGTCGCCGGCGCCAAGGACAAGGGCGACCTCGACCAGCTCACCGTCGCGGCCCTGCCCGCCCAGGAGGCGATTCTGGAGGCGCTCGGACAGCTCGGCTTCGGCTTCAGGTCCGCCGATCTCGAGTACGGGCACATCGGCGGCACCGGGCAGCAGTTGCCCTTCTACCAGGAGATCGAACTCACTCCGGCACCCCAGTACGCCCACCAGGTCAACGAGATCGAGCTGACCTTCCTGGCCGGCCCGGGCGGTCTCGAAGTGGTGCTGGAGGCCGACAAGCGCGGCGGCCTCTTCTCCTCCGGCCACGACGTGGTCACCCGGTTCGCCGTCGGACATCACGACGTGCGCGACTGGACGGCCGAGGTGGACGGCTGGGTACGGCAGCTCGTCGAGCACCGGACGGCATACGGCCATCAGGCCGCGTACGGCCACGCCGACCCGCACGCCGACCACGGACACGGCGGATTCCACGGGCCCGACCACTCTCACGACGACCGTCACCGTTCCGGTCCCGGCATGGGCACGGTCGTCGCGGCGGGCGCGGCCGGACTGGCCGTCGGCGTCGTCGGCGGCATGGTCGCCGCGGAGGTCGTCGACGAGGTCGGGGACTTCTTCGAAGGCGACGAGGAAGACGAGGGCTGAGCAAGGAAGGGCTGAGTGACGAAGCCACCCGCCTGGTCCGGCCCGTGTCCCCCGACGGCCGGCGGACACGGGCCGGACCGGGACCCGGCGGGTGGGGCCCGGGAGCCTCCGGGCACACTCGGCCTGATGTAGTTTTGTCGACAGAGAAAGACCCCCACATGATCACGCTCACCAAGGAAGACGGACCGGCGGACCTGGACGGAGTGACCCACCTGTCCATCGGTGCCTCCTGGGACCCCACCGCCGGCAGCAGCGGCGGTGTGCTCGGCAAGCTGCGCCGCAAGACCGGTACCGACCTCGACCTGATCGCCGTCGCCATGCAGGGCGGGGACCCGGTACGCCTCGCCGGCCTCGACTCCCTCGACCCGATGGGCAACGGCTCACTGCTCCACAGCGGCGACAACCAGACCGGACACGGTGACGGGGACGACGAGACGGTGACCGTCGAGTTCGCACAGCTCCCGACCGCCATCACGTCGATCGTGTTCGTCGCGGCCGCCTACAAGAAGGGCAGCTCCTTCCAGAAGGCCCGCAACATCAGCTTCAAGGTCTACGACGCGACCGGGGGCAGCACGCAGCAGGTCGCCGACATCTGGCCCAGCATGCTCAGCCAGGACAACGGCTGCGCCGTGGCCAAGGCCGTCCGGGTGGGCGGCACCTGGAAGCTGGAGGTGATCAACGAGACGGGGAAGGTCAAGCAGGGCGACGAGCACGCCCTGATGCGCTTCGCCGTGAGCAAGTAACGCGCCGGCGCCGGACAGCATCCCGTCCCGGCCTGTCGCCCCCGGCCGAGCCGGGGACGACACCGGTGGCGGCCGTGCCGCCGTCGGCCACCGGCACGCCACGGCCGTCGGCACAGCGGGCCGACGCCTACGGCAGGTGCCAGTCCACCGGCTGGGCACCCTGCCGCACCAGCATGTCGTTGGCCCTGCTGAAGGGACGGGAGCCGAAGAAGCCGCGGTCCGCCGACATCGGCGACGGGTGGGCGGACTCGACCGCCGGGAGGTCTCCCAGCAGCGGCCGCAGATTACGCGCGTCACGCCCCCACAGAATGGACACCAGCGGCTTGCCACGGGCCACCAGCGCTCGGATCGCCTGCTCGGTGACCTCTTCCCAGCCCATGCCCCGGTGCGCGGCCGGCTTACGCGGCGCCGTCGTCAACGCCCTGTTGAGCAGCAGCACGCCCTGCTCGGTCCACGGTGTCAGGTCCCCGTTGGACGGCCGGGGCAGCCCCAGGTCCGTATGCAGTTCCCGGAAGATGTTCTCCAGACTGCCCGGCAAGGAGCGCACCTCGGGCGCCACCGCGAAGCTCAGTCCGATCGCCATCCCCGGCGTCGGGTAGGGGTCCTGACCGACGATCAGGACACGGACGTCGTCGAACGGCTGCTGGAAGGCCCGCAG
>NZ_BAABCQ010000337.1:0-2720 GCF_039539045.1 Streptomyces marokkonensis | reverse complement strand
CTGACGCTCCGCGCCCGACGACGAGCCAGCCAGGTACAGGCCGAACGGGCGGCCGCCTCCGTAACCAGGAGGCGGCCGCCCGTGCTCGTTCGTGCCCGGCAGGCTCTCAGCGGCCGTCAGACACCCCCGCGCTGCCGCGCGGCGGTGTCGTCCCATCCCAGCGCGCGCAGGACGGCGGAGACACGTGTGTACACCCCGGGGCTGCCCGGGCGCCCGCAGCCGCTCCCCCAGGACACCAGTCCGATGAGCCTCCCCCGGGCGACCAGCGGTCCCCCGCTGTCCCCCTGGCAGGCATCGCGGCCACCGACGTCCTCACCGGCACAGAGCATGGTGCCGGCGAGATATCGTCCGTCGTCGCTTCCCGGGTACGCCCGCTTACAGCGCGCGTCCGGCAGTACACGCACGCGTGCGGCCCGCAGGCCGTTCGCGTAGTCCCCGGCACCCGAGGTGTCACCCCATCCGTAGACGAGGGCTCCCGTCTCGGGGCTGTAGGCGGGGTCACCCTCGGCCGCCATCCCTATGACGGAGCCGGCGGGAAGAGCCTCGGCGAGGCTGAGCACGGCGAAGTCACCGGAGTTGCTGACGTCGTCGTGCGCCGGGTTCACCCAGACGTCGCGGACGGCGACCTCGTGACCCTGCTCCGACAGCAGGTCCGTACGGCCGGCGATGACGCTCAGGTCCCGTACCTCCTCGGGCGGCGACCCGAGAACCTGCTCGCCCAGACAGTGGGCCGCCGTGAGCACGGTGGTGCGCCCGACGGCCACTCCCCCGCAGAACTGTCCCGCCCGCGTACCTCCGAACCGGTCACGACTGGACAGGGCGACGGTCCACGGACTGTCGGACACTTCGACCGGAAAGCCTCCGACGACGACACTGTCGGCGGACGCGGGGGTGGCGGACACCAGCGGTATCGCGGTTGCCGCGGCCGCCAGGACCAGCGGCCGGACCAGTGCCCGGGCAAAGAGGCGACGCATGCAGGCTCCTCACTCCACGTTGCGATGGAACACCCAGAGTGATCCAGCCCGCTGCGCCGCGCACCCGCTGGCCAACACGAAGGCCCGGTTCCCCACCTGGTGGAACCGGGCCTCGTCGCTCTTACGACCGCGATCTAGTCGAGGTAGTCGCGCAGCACCTGGGAACGCGACGGGTGGCGCAGCTTCGACATCGTCTTCGACTCGATCTGGCGGATGCGCTCACGCGTGACGCCGTACACCTTGCCGATCTCGTCGAGGGTCTTCGGCTGACCGTCGGTGAGACCGAAGCGCATGGAGACGACGCCCGCCTCACGCTCGGACAGGGTGTCGAGGACGGAGTGCAGCTGCTCCTGCAGGAGCGTGAAACTGACCGCGTCGGCCGGCACGACCGCTTCGGAGTCCTCGATGAGGTCACCGAACTCGCTGTCACCGTCCTCACCCAGCGGAGTGTGCAGCGAGATGGGCTCGCGGCCGTACTTCTGGACCTCGATGACCTTCTCCGGGGTCATGTCGAGTTCCTTGGCCAGCTCCTCCGGGGTGGGCTCACGGCCCAGGTCCTGGAGCATCTGACGCTGGACGCGCGCGAGCTTGTTGATGACCTCGACCATGTGCACCGGGATACGGATGGTGCGGGCCTGGTCGGCCATCGCGCGGGTGATCGCCTGACGGATCCACCACGTGGCGTACGTGGAGAACTTGTAGCCCTTGGTGTAGTCGAACTTCTCCACCGCGCGGATCAGACCGAGGTTGCCCTCCTGGATGAGGTCCAGGAAGAGCATGCCGCGGCCGGTGTAGCGCTTGGCCAGGGAGACCACCAGGCGGAGGTTGGCCTCCAGCAGGTGGTTCTTGGCGCGGCGGCCGTCCTCGGCGATGATCTCCAGCTCGCGCTTGAGCTTGGGCGCGAGCTTGTCGGAGTTCGCCAGCTTGTCCTCGGCGAACAGGCCGGCCTCGATGCGCTTGGCGAGCTCGACCTCCTGCTCGGCGTTGAGCAGGGGGACCTTGCCGATCTGCTTGAGATAGTCGGTGACCGGCTCCGCGGTGGCACCGGCCGCGGCGACCTGCTGGGCCGGAGCGTCGTCCTCGTCGTCGTCGGACAGGACGAAGCCCGCGTTCTCGGTGCCCTCGGGCTCCTCCGTCGCGGCCTTCGGCTCCTCGACCGCCTCGTCCTCGAGAAGCTCGCCGTCTTCCTTCTTGGCGGTGGTCTTCTTGGCCACCGTCTTCTTGGCGGTCGACTTCTTCACCGCCGCCTTCTTGGCGGTCGTCTTCTTGGCCGCCGCCTTCTTGGCGGGCGCCTCTTCCTCACCGGCGGGGTCGGTGGGCGCCGCCGCAGTGGCGGGGGCGGTGGCCTTCCTGCTGGTCACCGGCTTCGCCGCGACCGTCTTGGTGGCGGTGCGCTTGGCGGGACTCTTCGCTGCGACGCTCTTACGGGTGCGCTTGGGCTCCGCGGCACTGACCATCAGCGTCACACCCTCTTCCTCGAGGATCTGATTGAGGCTGCGCAGTACGTTCTTCCACTGAGTGGCCGGAATCTGGTCAGCTTCGAAGGCTCGACGCACGTCGTCGCCGGCGATCTGCCCCTCAGCCTTTCCCCGCTCAATGAGCGCCATGACAGAGACGGACTCGGCGATCTCCGGCGGGAGCGTACGGGATGTGCTGGCCGACACGAACAACCTCTCGGAACGTTGGAAAACGGCTTCCGGCCCCGTCCATGACGGACAGGAGCCGACCGTCGGCTTGGGAGTGGGC
>NZ_BAABCQ010000336.1:0-2818 GCF_039539045.1 Streptomyces marokkonensis | reverse complement strand
TCGTGGCGATGTGCCACAGCCGCGCTGCGGCTGAGCAGGTCAAGGCCAGTCTCACGGCGTGGCTGGAGCCGAGAGGACTCCGTTTCAACGAGGACAAGACGCGCATCGTCCACGTTGAGGACGGGTTCTCGTTCCTGGGCTTCGACATCCGCCGCCGAGTCGATCGGCAGGGCAGCGGAAAGCTGCTCATCACCCCCAGCAAGGAGTCGGTCAAGCGGTTCCGGAAGCGGCTCACCGCTGACGTGCGCTCCATGCACGGCGCGAACGCGGCCGCGGTGGTGTTCCGGCTCAACCCGGTTATCCGGGGATGGTCGGCCTACTACCGGAGCGTGGTCTCCGGCCGGGTCTTCACCGGCCTGGACCACCATGTCTGGCACCTCACCTATCGGTGGGCCAGACGTTCGCACCCGAACAAGTCGAGGGGCTGGGTCGCGACCCGGTACTTCGGCAAGTTCCACAAGTCCCGACAGGACCGGTGGGTGTTCGGCGACCGCGACAGCGGCGCCTACCTCACCAAGTTCGCCTGGACGAAGATCGTCCGGCACGTCCCGGTCCACGGTGGAGCATCTCCGGATGACCCCGCCCTGGCCGAGTACTGGACCGAACGGCGGCGCAAGAAGAAGGCCCCGCCCGTGGACGAGCACACCGCCCGGCTTCTGCGAAGCCAAGGTGGACGCTGTCCCGCATGCGGGGAATTCCTGCTGCACGCCGAGCACGAGCCACGCAGCCCGCGCGAGTGGGAACAGTGGTTCATGACCGTCCGGCGGGTGCTGGCCAAACAGCACATCGTCGAACAGGTCGACGGCCAGGACCGGACCTTCTACCGACTCCTCCACGCGCACTGTCGACGGCAGATCCTTGCCGGAAAAGCGGTGCACCAGCCATGACGCCGACGCGGAATCCTCGTCGTCCTCGGGGCTTGCTTGAGCCGTGGTGCCTGGAAAGCGGGCACGCCCGGTTCTGAGGGGGCGGGGACGCAGCAATGCGTCCCCGCTACCCGACGGTTCCGCATCCAGTGGCGCCGCAAGCGGGGAACGGACAAGTGGCACGTCTACACCTTCATCGCTGACCGGCCCATCCGGCAGCTGAAGGACAAGATCCCCGCCCTGACGAACAGAACGTCGCAACAGAACCCCAGGGACGTGCTGATCAGGCCCAACCAGATCATGCGCGGCTGGGCCAACTACTTCAAGCACGCAGTCTGCAAAGCCACCCTGAGTTCCCTGGCCAGTTTCACCTGGCACCGGGTGATCAGCTGGTGGATGGCACTGCACCGCTGGAAGTGGAAGGACGTCCGCCGACGCCTCACCGACCACAACGGACGGTGGCAAAGGCCCTCGGCAGACGGGATCGAACTGTTCGACCTCCAAGCGGTGGCGGTCACCCGCTACCGATACAGAGGCAACACGATCCCCAACCCTTGGACCAGCCCCAACCACGCCTGAACGACAGAGTCCGTGGAGAGCCCGGTACTCGGAGACGGGTACGCCGGGTTCGGCGAGCGGCACGGAGAAACGGACCGGTGGCAACACCGGCACCGCGCTCCGTGCCGACTCAACAGGCACCCCCCCCGATGCCGGCGGGCCGACGGTCCCGGGCGCGATGTCAGTGGGCGTCTCCAGCATGAACGATGCCGGAGTGCTGGGCCTAGTGTGCTGAACAAGCCCAACAGCCCGGCGAGTTCAGCGACCATACGGGCATCGGAACATCAGAACGTCAGGAGTGCTGTGCGATCTATCTTCGGGGATTCCGCCGCCGATCCGGAAATCGGGTCGGCCGCGGAGCGGCTCAGGACCGTCGAACAGTGGCGCTTCTACCTGGCTGAGTACGGTGCCGATGTTCTGCGGGTGTCGGGCGAGCGTGAGTTGTTCAACGTCGGCGACGAGCAGCGGGCCACCGGGTGGCTGGGCTACGAGGGCGCGGACGAGCAGCGGATCGTGGCTCTGGAGGAGCGGCTCGGCACCCGGCTCCCGCCCAGCTATCGCTCGTTCCTGGGCGCCTCCGACGGCTGGTCGCGCCTCGGCCCGTTCATGCATGAGATACGCACGACCGGCGCCCTCGACTGGCTCGACGACGATGACGCCGAGATGTACATGGGCACCTGTGACGATGAGCCGGACGACGCGAGCAAGCACGTCAGGGCCCCCGTCCTGCTCATCGCGGACGAGGGCGACGCCCAGTGGTGGCTGCTGGACTCCGGGGACGTGTCGCAGGACGGGGAGTGGGCCGCGTACACCTGGTCGAGTTGGCAACCGGGTCTGAGCGACCGGTACGGGTCCTTCGCCGAGTTGGTCGCGGCGCAGCGCGATTCGTTCCAGGGACTCAAGGGCCACGAATACTACGCGAAGTGGGAAGCCGACGGCACCACCCAGCAGGTCCACGACCTGTTACGCGACAAGACCCGCCGATTCCACGGCCGCCGGGCGGAGCCGACCGCGGCAGTGGTGGACGCGCAGAGCGTGAAGACCTCGGCAAATGTCGCCGAGACCAGCCAGGGCATCGACGCCGGCAAGAAGATCAAAGGACGTAAGCGGCACCTGATCACGGACACACTCGGTCTGGTGCTGTCCCCTCAAACGTTTCGGATCAATAATATCCACACACTTGCGACAAGTGGGCTCGGGTCGACGTGTGTGATCTTCGTCTCGGGTCAATTGCATTCCTCCACCACACGTGTGTAGGTTGCAGGTCATTGGGGTGAGGCTTTTCCGGGAACTGCCGGATCGTACACTGCGAACTACCTGTCATTTCAATCCCCGAGTAAGGCTTCAGAGATCCTCTGGTGCGCGCCAGGTGTGAGTGATCATCGGGTTATGGG
>NZ_BAABCQ010000335.1:0-2854 GCF_039539045.1 Streptomyces marokkonensis | reverse complement strand
CCTCGGTATTCTCTACCTGACCACCTGAGTCGGTTTAGGGTACGGGCCGCCATGAAACTCGCTAGAGGCTTTTCTCGACAGCATAGGATCATCCACTTCACCACAATCGGCTCGGCATCAGGTCTCAGCCACATGTACGACGGATTTACCTATCGCACGGCCTACACCCTTACCCCGGGACAACCACCGCCCGGGATGGACTACCTTCCTGCGTCACCCCATCACTCACCTACTGCAAGTCTGGTTCGGCGGCTCCACCACTTTCCTTTCCCCGAAGGGTCCGGAACGGCTTCACGGCCTTAGCATCGCCTGGTTCGATGTTTGACGCTTCACAGCGGGTACCGGAATATCAACCGGTTATCCATCGACTACGCCTGTCGGCCTCGCCTTAGGTCCCGACTTACCCTGGGCAGATCAGCTTGACCCAGGAACCCTTAGTCAATCGGCGCAAACGTTTCTCACGTTTGTATCGCTACTCATGCCTGCATTCTCACTCGTGAACCGTCCACAACTCGCTTCCGCGGCTGCTTCACCCGGCACACGACGCTCCCCTACCCATCACAGCCGGCGTTGGCCGTATTGCTGCAATGACACGACTTCGGCGGTACGCTTGAGCCCCGCTACATTGTCGGCGCGGAATCACTAGACCAGTGAGCTATTACGCACTCTTTCAAGGGTGGCTGCTTCTAAGCCAACCTCCTGGTTGTCTGTGCGACTCCACATCCTTTCCCACTTAGCGTACGCTTAGGGGCCTTAGTCGATGCTCTGGGCTGTTTCCCTCTCGACCATGGAGCTTATCCCCCACAGTCTCACTGCCGTGCTCTCACTTACCGGCATTCGGAGTTTGGCTAAGGTCAGTAACCCGGTAGGGCCCATCGCCTATCCAGTGCTCTACCTCCGGCAAGAAACACACGACGCTGCACCTAAATGCATTTCGGGGAGAACCAGCTATCACGGAGTTTGATTGGCCTTTCACCCCTAACCACAGGTCATCCCCCAGGTTTTCAACCCTGGTGGGTTCGGTCCTCCACGAAGTCTTACCTCCGCTTCAACCTGCCCATGGCTAGATCACTCCGCTTCGGGTCTTGAGCGTGCTACTGAAACGCCCTGTTCGGACTCGCTTTCGCTACGGCTTCCCCACTCGGGTTAACCTCGCAACACACCGCAAACTCGCAGGCTCATTCTTCAAAAGGCACGCAGTCACGAGACACCAAGCAAGCTTGATGTCCGACGCTCCCACGGCTTGTAGGCACACGGTTTCAGGTACTATTTCACTCCGCTCCCGCGGTACTTTTCACCATTCCCTCACGGTACTATCCGCTATCGGTCACCAGGGAATATTTAGGCTTAGCGGGTGGTCCCGCCAGATTCACACGGGATTTCTCGGGCCCCGTGCTACTTGGGTGTCTCTCAAACGAGCCGCTAATGTTTCGACTACGGGGGTCTTACCCTCTACGCCGGACCTTTCGCATGTCCTTCGCCTACATCAACGGTTTCTGACTCGCCCCACGGCCGGCAGACCGTGGAAGAGAGATCCCACAACCCCGCACACGCAACCCCTGCCGGGTCTCACACGTATACGGTTTAGCCTCATCCGGTTTCGCTCGCCACTACTCCCGGAATCACGGTTGTTTTCTCTTCCTGCGGGTACTGAGATGTTTCACTTCCCCGCGTTCCCTCCACACTGCCTATGTGTTCAGCAGCGGGTGACAGCCCATGACGACTGCCGGGTTTCCCCATTCGGAAACCCCCGGATCAAAGCCTGGTTGACGGCTCCCCGGGGACTATCGTGGCCTCCCACGTCCTTCATCGGTTCCTGGTGCCAAGGCATCCACCGTGCGCCCTTAAAAACTTGGCCACAGATGCTCGCGTCCACTGTGCAGTTCTCAAACAACGACCAACCACCCATCACCCCGAGCCAGTAGCTCGAGTGCACTGGGGCCGGCACTGAAGGCGACCTCACGGCCGTACCCTCAGACACCCAACAGCGTGCCCGACACTCTTGCCTTCTCTCTCACATTCCACGCCGAAGCAGTACTAGCGAGAAGATCAGGTCAAGTGTGCCGAATAGTCAACGTTCCACCCATGAGCAACCAGCATCAGACATTCGCCGATGTACTGGCCTCTGACCTCGCCCCGAAGGACTCGGTAAGAAGTGCTCCTTAGAAAGGAGGTGATCCAGCCGCACCTTCCGGTACGGCTACCTTGTTACGACTTCGTCCCAATCGCCAGTCCCACCTTCGACAGCTCCCTCCCACAAGGGGTTGGGCCACCGGCTTCGGGTGTTACCGACTTTCGTGACGTGACGGGCGGTGTGTACAAGGCCCGGGAACGTATTCACCGCAGCAATGCTGATCTGCGATTACTAGCGACTCCGACTTCATGGGGTCGAGTTGCAGACCCCAATCCGAACTGAGACCGGCTTTTTGAGATTCGCTCCACCTCGCGGTATCGCAGCTCATTGTACCGGCCATTGTAGCACGTGTGCAGCCCAAGACATAAGGGGCATGATGACTTGACGTCGTCCCCACCTTCCTCCGAGTTGACCCCGGCGGTCTCCCGTGAGTCCCCAACACCCCGAAGGGCTTGCTGGCAACACGGGACAAGGGTTGCGCTCGTTGCGGGACTTAACCCAACATCTCACGACACGAGCTGACGACAGCCATGCACCACCTGTACACCGACCACAAGGGGGGCACCATCTCTGATGCTTTCCGGTGTATGTCAAGCCTTGGTAAGGTTCTTCGCGTTGCGTCGAATTAAGCCACATGCTCCGCCGCTTGTGCGGGCCCCCGTCAATTCCTTTGAGTTTTAGCCTTGCGGCCGTACTCCCCAGGCGGGGCACTTAATGCGT
>NZ_BAABCQ010000334.1:0-2875 GCF_039539045.1 Streptomyces marokkonensis | reverse complement strand
CCCGGCGACCGTCGCGAGACGCTTGTTCATGGGGATCGAGCGGTATCTGGCCGGTTGTGCAAGACTCTGCAAGCTCTTGCCGCCACTTTTCCTGAGGGAGCGCGATGACGCAGCAGCCCGTGCCGGGCCGTCCGACGGGCCGTTCAACAGGCCGCCCACGGCGCCCGATCGGTGTGCAAGGCGGCGGCCGACAGGTACAGTCCACCCCTGTGACCACACGGCTTGCCGACATCGCCGCCCAGGCGGGGGTGAGCGAAGCGACCGTCAGCCGCGTCCTCAACGGCAAGCCTGGCGTCGCCGCCACCACCCGCCAGTCCGTACTCGCCGCTCTCGACGTGCTGGGCTACGAGCGCCCCGTGCGGCTGCGGCAGCGCAGCGAGGGCCTGGTGGGCCTGATCACGCCGGAGCTGGAGAACCCGATCTTCCCGGCCCTGGCCCAGGTCATCGGCCAGGCGCTGACCCGCCAGGGGTACACGCCGGTCCTCGCCACCCAGACCCCGGGCGGTTCCACGGAGGACGAGCTGACGGAGCTGCTGGTCGACCGGGGAGTCGCCGGCATCATCTACGTCTCCGGTCTGCACGCCGACACCACCGCCGACACGCAGCGCTACGAACGGCTGCGCGCGCAGGGCGTGCCCTTCGTCCTCGTCGACGGTTTCTCGTCGAAGGTGCAGGCGCCGTTCATCTCCCCCGACGACCGCGCCGCGATGAGTCTCGCGGTCACGCACCTCGTCTCGCTCGGGCACACCCGCATCGGGCTGGCCCTCGGTCCGAAGCGGTTCGTGCCGGTGCAGCGCAAGATCGAGGGCTTCGTCCACACCGTCCAGGACCAACTGGGCATGAACGCCGAGACCGTGGAGAAGGAGCTCGTCCAGCACTCCCTCTACACCCTGGAGGGCGGTCAGGCGGCGGCCGGCGCGCTCATGGAGCGGAACTGCACGGCGGTGGTCTGCGCCAGCGACATGATGGCGCTGGGCGCGATACGGGCGGCCCGGCAGCGCGGCCTGCACGTACCCAAGGACTTCTCCGTCGTCGGCTTCGACGACTCGCCGCTGATCGCCTTCACCGACCCGCCCCTGACGACCGTCCGCAAGCCGGTCCCGGCGATGGGACAGGCTGCGGTGCGCACCCTGCTGGAGGAGATCGGCGGGACCCCCGCACCGCACAGCGAGTTCGTGTTCATGCCGGAGCTGGTCGTACGCGGTTCCACGGCCTCGGCGCCGGGCGAGCGCAACCGCCGCTGAGACCCTGCCCCCTCGGAATGGCCGGATGCGGCCCGGATCCTCCGGGAGGATGATCGGTGGGACAGGGCTTTTCTGGCAGACTTCATGCCTATGGGTGACACGACCGTGAGGACGACGGAACGCCTGGAAGAGGCCGTTCCGCACCCCGTCACGGAGGAGACGGGGCAAGGCCTCCTGCGCCGTCTCCGCACGCCGCGCCGGCCGCGCCTGTGGTTCGAGATCCTGTTGATCGCGATCAGTTACTGGACGTACTCCCTCGTCCGCAACGCGGTACCGGAGCAGCGGGCGCAGGCGCTGCGCAACGCCGACTGGATCTGGCGCGTCGAGCAGCAACTCGGTCTCGCCTTCGAGGAGTCGGTCAACCATGCCGTGAACTCGGTGACTTGGCTCATCATCGGCATGAACTACTACTACGCCACACTGCATTTCGTGGTGACCCTCGGCGTACTGGTGTGGCTGTACCGCAGTCACCCCGGGCGGTACGCCGCGACCCGGCTGGCGCTCTTCGCGACGACGGGCGTCGCCCTGGTCGGTTACTACCTGTTTCCGCTCGCCCCGCCTCGTCTGATGAACGGCGGGCACTTCGTCGACACCGTGATGGTCCACGAGACGTGGGGATCCATGGCGTCCGGCGACCTGAAGAACATGTCGAACCAGTACGCGGCGATGCCGTCGATGCACATCGGGTGGTCGGTGTGGTCCGGGCTGACGATCTTCGCGCTGGCCTCGGTGCCGTGGGTGCGGGTGCTGGGGCTGGTGTACCCGGTGCTCACGCTGGTGGTGATCGTCGCGACCGCCAACCACTTCTGGCTGGACGCGGTGGGCGGGGTGCTGTGCCTGGCGTTCGGATACGCGGTGACGGCCGCCTGGTACGGGCGCCTGCCGCACGCGCTGCCGCGGACGGTGCCGGCCCGGCGGGGGGCGTGGCCGCCCACCCGGGCGCGGGACCAACGGCCCGCCCGGGCTCAGGACCCGGCTTCGGCGACCGGCCGCAGGCCCATAGTCCGCAGGCCATAGTCCGCAGGCCTCTAGTCGACCTCCCAGGCCGCCTCGATCATCCGGAAGATCTCGTCCACCGCGGCCTCCGGGTCGGGCGCCTCCCGGGCCAGCGAATACGCGTCGATAGCGAACCTCGCGATCGTCCTGCAGGCCGTGGCGCTCCGTGAGAGGCCCGGATCGGCGGCGATGGCCTTCGCCAGCGACTCCGCGTGGCGCAGCCTCATCGACTCCTCGTACTTACGCAGGGCCGGTGATTCCTCGATCATGCGCCAGATCGGGGCGGCGCTGTCCGCCGTGCAGTGCCGCACCAGGGCCAGGACCTCGCGGCGCAGCGCGGGGACGAGCGGCTCGTCCGGCGCCCGGCCGGTGGCCGCCCGTGTGAGGCGCTGCTCGAAGTCGTCGTCCCGCTCGAAGATCAGGGCCTCTTTCGAGGCGAAGTGGGAGAAGAGCGTGGTGACGGCCACGTCGGCCTCGGCGGCCACGTCACGGATCCCCACCGCGTCGTACCCGCGCTCCAGGAAGAGCCGCAGGGCGGTGTCGGCGATCTTCTGACGGGTCGCGGCCTTCTTGCGCTCGCGGCGCCCGGTCGGCACGGTCATGCCCTGACACTACCAAATGCAAAACTGTAACCG
>NZ_BAABCQ010000333.1:0-2879 GCF_039539045.1 Streptomyces marokkonensis | reverse complement strand
CCCGCCGCGTCGACCTGCCCACCTACGCCTTCCAGCGCGAACGCTACTGGCTCGACGCCCCCGCCTCCACCGCCGGCGACATGCGAGCGGTGGGCCAGGGCCAGGCCGGTCACCCGTTCCTGGGTGCCGCCGTGCCACTGGCGGACGGCGACGGATACCTGTTCACCGGGCGGCTCTCGACCCACACGCTCCCGTGGCTGGTGGACCACGCCGTCGCCGGGGTCGCGCTCCTGCCGGGGACCGCTTTCGTCGAGCTGGCGATCACCGCTGCCGACACCGTGGGCTGCGACCTGCTGGAAGAACTGACGCTGGAGACACCGCTGCTCGTGCCCGAGCGTGGCGGCGTCGCCCTGCAAGTGCGCGTCGGCGCCGACGACGGCTCGGGCCGCAGACCGCTGACCGTGCACTCACGGAGCGAGAGCGGGCACGCCCACGAGGACGATGCCGAGTGGCCATGGGTCCGGCACGCGTCCGGCTCGCTGACCGCCGCCGCAGCGCAGCCCGTGGAGGGGTCGCTCGCCGCGTGGCCGCCCGCCGGTGCCGAGCCGGTCGACCTCGACGGCTTCTACGACCGCCTCGCCGGCCTGCGGCTCGACTACGGCCCCCTCTTCCAGGGGCTGCGCGCCGCGTGGCGGAGCGGGGACGACTTCTTCGCCGAGGTCGAACTGCCCGACGCGGAGGGGACGGACGCGGCCGCTTACGGCCTGCACCCCGCGCTGTTCGACGCTGCCCTGCACACGATCTGGCTGGGCGCGGTCGAGCCTGAGGCCGGAACGGGCAATGGACTGCTGCCGTTCGCCTGGAGCGGTGTGCGCCTGACGGCTGCCGGAGCTTCCGGCCTGCGGGTGAAGGTCACGCGCACCGGCTCCTCGACGGTGACGGTGACGCTGGCCGACGGCACCGGCGAGCCGGTCGCGCAGGTCGGCGCGCTGACGCTGCGCCCGGTGTCCGCCGACCAGTTGCGCGCTGGTGCCGGCACCGGTGACACCGTCCTCGGCCTGGAGTGGGTGCCGGTCGACCTGCCGGCCGCGCCGGACGGCGTGAGCATCGAGACGTACGAGAGCCTCGCCGCTCTGCGCGACATGGAAAGCGCACCCGACGCCGTCGTGGTGCCGTGCCCGGCGGGGACCGGCACCGACCTGGCCACCCGGGTCCACGAGGTCGGCCACGCCGTCCTGGACCTGCTGCAGTGGTGGCTGGCCGAGGAGCGCACCGCCCGCCTGGTGCTGGTCACGCGCACCGACGACCTGGCCCAGTCGGCGGTCCGCGGGCTGGTGCGTTCGGCGCAGAGCGAGCACCCCGACCGCATCGTGCTGGTCGAAGCAGCCGGAGACCAGCAGACGGACCCCGCCGGCGCTGTGGACACCGCCGCTCTCGCCCGGGTGCTGCCCGGTCTGCTCGCATCGGGTGAACCGCAGGCCGTGGTGCACACGGACGGCGAGGCCCGGGTGGCGAGGCTGGCCCGCGTCCCCGCGCCGGACGCGGAGCCGGAGCTGCCGGGCCTCGGCACCGGCACCGTCCTGCTGACCGGCGCGTCGGGAGGGCTCGGCGGGCTGCTCGCCCGGCACCTGGTCGCCGAGCACGGCGTACGGAGCCTGCTGCTCGTCAGCCGCCGCGGAGGGGACGCGCCCGGCGCGGCCGGACTCACCGCCGAGCTGACCGCGCGGGGCGCCGACGTCACATGGGCCGCGTGCGACGTGGCCGACCGAGATGCCGTCCGCGCCCTCCTGACCGGGCCCGGACGGAACCTGTCCGCGATCGTCCACACCGCTGGCGTACTGGACGACGGAACCATCGGCTCGCTGACCCACGAACGGCTGGACGCAGTGTTCCGCCCGAAGGTGGAGGCGGCGCTGAACCTGCACGACCTGGGCGGTGAACTGTGCGGTGACCTGGCCGCGTTCATACTGTTCTCCTCGGTCGCGGGCACCCTGGGCACGCCCGGCCAGGCCAACTACGCCGCCGCCAACACCTTCCTCGACGCCCTCGCCGAGCACCGCCGAGCCGCGGGTCTGCAGGCCACTTCGCTGGCCTGGGGCCTGTGGTCGCAGGCCAGCGAGAGCGCCATGACCGGCGGCCTCGACCACACCGATCTCGCCCGCATCAGGCGCATGGGCCTTGCCGCGATCCCCGCGGCGGACGGCCTGCGGCTGTTCGACGCGGCGCTGGCCACCGGCCGGGCGGTGGTTCTCCCGGTCCGGCTCGACACCTCCGTGTTCCGCGACGGGCAGGGCGGGACCGTGCCGTCGGTCCTGCGCGGCTTGGTGCGGGTCGCACCGGCGCGGCGTGCGGCGCGGACCGCGCCGAAGGGTTCGCTGGGGCAGCGGCTGGCCGGGTTGCCGGAGGCCGAGCGCGAGCAGGCGGTGCTGGACCTGGTGGTCACCGAGGTCGCCGCCGTGCTCGGACACGCCGGTGCGCAGTCGGTCGGTGCCGATGACTCCTTCAAGCAGATCGGGTTCGACTCCCTGACCGCCGTCGAACTGCGCAACCGGCTCAACGCGGCCGTCGGTATGCGCCTGCCCGCCACCTTGACTTTCGACTATCCGAACCCGATCGCCCTCGCCCACTACCTGACCGCCGAGGCCATGGGCTCCGGTGAGGAGGCGGCAGCCGCGCCGGTGGCCACGGCCGCGGCCGGTGGACCGGCGGACGAGCCGCTCGCGATCGTCTCCATGGCCTGCCGCTACCCCGGTGGCGTGCGCTCGCCCGAGGACCTGTGGCAGCTGGTGTTCTCCGGCCACGACGCCGTCTCGGACTTCCCCGACGACCGTGGCTGGGACGTGGAGAACCTCTACGACCCCGACCCCGACCAGTGGGGCACCAGCTACACCCGGGAGGGAGGCTTCCTGCGTGACGCGGCGGACTTCGACGCCGAGTTC
>NZ_BAABCQ010000332.1:0-2902 GCF_039539045.1 Streptomyces marokkonensis | reverse complement strand
TACTGATTTTTCAGAGATCACACAGAACGCCTGCGCCGACTGCGGCGCGGAACCCATCTGACACACGCGACCGAAGGACACACGGGGCACGTCCGGTTCCTCCGGATTTCATTGGCGTCGTCGTGCCGCCAACTTAGCGACAGGCCTCGGATCCCCCCGCAAGTCCGGCCAGACTCACCCGAACGAGTGACCAGCCGCATGGGCCACCAACCAGACCCTGAACCGGGTGCCATTCACCTTGAAGCCCTCGGACCGCACTACGATCTCTCGCCACCATTCAGTGGATTCTCGCTCGGGGAACCCGCCCCGAGCCTGCGGAGAGTCGCTTCGTCGCCAGTGATCACTGCCAGGTCATGCGCCGGTTCTTCGACGGGCCGAGACACGAGGGCCTCGCCGAACTGGCGGGACTTGAGCAGCGACGTGTTCGGATCGGTGAGAACATGGGCCTCGGCGGCGGCACCGTAGGCTACGAGCAGTGGTAGATGGTCGTGCAGGAACCCGAAGTTGCGTGACGTCCGGGCGAGGTCCGCAAGCCTGGGATCCGGCGTACGCGCCGTGCCACCCGCGCTCACCAGATGGATACGCTCTCTCTGGGTAGCCGTGCGCCCCGAGAACGCTAGTGGCTCGCCGGGTGCTTCTGAGGATCTTCGAGCCTACCGGCCGCCACCCCTCGCAGCCACGGCTTTCCTTACGCTCGCCCGTCGGCCATGTTCACGCATGACGCGCGTCGACTGTCGGCCGGGCAACTCGCTGGTCGTCAAACAGTCTTGGGGCGGGTCACACGGTCCCGCCCGCAAGCCGCACGCGCGGTCAGGCCTCCCGCGAGCCGTCGTACATCTCCTCGATCAGGTGCTTGTACTCCCGCTCCACGACCGGCCGCTTCAGCTTCAGGCTCGGGGTGATCTCCCCGTGCTCGACGTCGAGGTCGCGGGGCAGCAGGCGGAACTTCTTGATGGTCTGCCAGCGCTGGAGGCCCTCGTTGAGCTGCTTGACGTAGCCGTCGACCATCTCGACGGTCGCGGGCGCCGCGACGATCTCCGCGTACGGCCTGCCCTCGAGGCCGTTCTCCTTCGCCCACTGGGTGATCGCGATCTCGTCCAGGGCGATGAGCGCGGTGCAGAAGTTCCGGTCGGCGCCGTGCACCAGGATGTTGGAGACGTAGGGGCACACCGCCTTGAACCGGCCCTCGACCTCGGCGGGCGCGATGTACTTGCCGCCCGACGTCTTGATGAGGTCCTTCTTGCGGTCCGTGATACGCAGGTAGCCGTCGGGCGACAGCTCGCCGATGTCGCCGGTGTGGAACCAGCCGTCCGACTCCAGGACCTCGGCGGTCTTCTCGGGCAGCTTGTGGTAGCCCTCCATGATGCCGGGGCCGCGCAGCAGGATCTCGCCGTCGTCGGCGATGCGCACCTCGGTGCCGGGCAGCGGCTTGCCGACCGTGCCGGTGCGGTAGGCCTCGCCGGGGTTGACGAAGGAGGCGGCGGAGGACTCGGTGAGGCCGTAGCCCTCCAGGATGTGGATGCCGGCGCCGGCGAAGAAGTAGCCGATGTCGGGGGCGAGGGCCGCCGAGCCGGAGACGCAGGCGCGCAGGCGTCCGCCGAAGGCCTCGCGGATCTTGGCGTAGACGAGCTTGTCGGCGATGCCGTGCTTGGTGGACAGGCCGAAGGGGGCGCCGGCGGTGCCGGTGCGCTTGAAGTTGTCCTGGGTGACCTTGGCGTACTCGCGGGCGACTGCGGCGGCCCACTGGAAGATCTTGTACTTGGCTCCGCCGCCCGCCCGGGCCTTGGCGGCGACGCCGTTGTAGACCTTCTCGAAGATGCGCGGCACGGCCGCCATGTAGGTCGGCCGGACGACCGGCAGATTCTCGATGATCTTGTCGACCCGGCCGTCGACGGCGGTGACGTGACCGACCTCGATCTGGCCCGAGGTCAGGACCTTGCCGAAGACGTGCGCGAGCGGCAGCCACAGGTACTGCACGTCGTCGCCGTTGATCAGGCCGGTCGCGGCGGTCGCCCTGGCCATGTACGACCAGCAGTCGTGCGGAAGGCGGACACCCTTGGGCCGGCCGGTGGTGCCGGAGGTGTAGATGAGGGTGGCCAGCTGGTCCTTGGTGAGCGCGCCGACCCTCTCCTTGATCAGCTCCGGCTCCTTCTCCAGGCGGGCCGCGCCGAGGGCCTCCAGTGCACCGAGAGTGAGAATCCAGTCCTCGCCGGTGTCGGCGCCGGTCGCGTCGATCACCACGACGTGGGTGAGGTCGGGCAGCTCCGCCTTCTTCTCCCTGGCCTTGGCCAGCTGCGCGGCGTCCTCCGCGATCAGCACCCGGCTCTCCGAGTCGGAGAGGATGTAGGCGGACTCCTCGGTGTTGGTCTGCGGGTAGACGGTGGTCGTCGCGGCGCCCGCGCACATGATGCCGAGGTCGGCGAGGATCCACTCCAGCCGCGTGGCGGAGGCCAGCGCCACGCGCTGCTGCGACTGGATGCCCAGCTCGATCAGGCCTGCCGCGATCGCGTAGACCCGTTCGGCCGCCTGTGCCCAGGTCAGCGACTTCCAGTCGTCCGGTCCCTCGCCCGAGGCCGACGGCACCGGGTAGCGGTAGGCCTCGGCGTCCGGCGTGGCCGTCACCCGTTCCAGGAAGAGTCCCGCCACGGAGGGCGGACGGTTCTCGATCAGTGTCTGTGTGTCGCTCACGACGTCCTCCGTGGGCCCGCGACGGTGCGGCCTGCTCGTTCTGCTCGTTACGACCGGCTCAGGTGCGGCTGGTTCAGGTGTGGCTGGTTCAGGTGTGGCTGGTTAAGGTGCGGCTGGTTCACTCTCGGGCGATTGTTCCGGCCTGCTCAGGCGCTGTTTAACTCGCGAGTAACTAGCGAGCAGGCATCAGAGTAAAGGGCGACCGGCCCGTTCG
>NZ_BAABCQ010000331.1:0-3006 GCF_039539045.1 Streptomyces marokkonensis | reverse complement strand
AGCGGATGATGTGCATCCAGTCGGGTCGGCGGATGTCGCGGTTGACGCTTGATTCTCCGATGGTGGAGGTGAATTTTGAATACATGGCTTTGATGTATTCGACGGTCACCGTGTCGTCGGCTTCGATGGCATTGGTGCGGGCCTCGGTTAGGACACGGCGGAATTTTTCCAGGAGGCCTTCGCTGGTGCCGGAGGTCCAGCGCTCGGTGATGCGCGGGGCCTCGCACAGGCCGAGGCGGGCGCAGCGGATGAGGAGGCGAATGGTGGCGTCGTCGAGGAGGACGGGGCCGTCTTCTCGGCGGTTGCCGATCGGGTCGGGCAGGTCGGGGTGGTGCCAGGTGGGGCGGGTGGGGAGGCGGTAGATGCCGGAGCGCTTGGGGTCGAAGCCGCCGTTGGGGTCGTGGATCAGGGCGCCGATGGGCAGGTGGGTCTTGAAGGCGGACAGGAAGCTGGCGTTGGTATCGAGGGCGTTGACGGTGATCGGGGGGTGGGTGCCGTTTTGGAGGGCGTCCATGAGGTGGGTGTTGGTCCAGTTGTGGCGGCCTTCCCAGATTTCGTCGGCGCCGTCCTTGGTTTTCTTCCGGAGGAATTCAAGGGTTTCCGGGTAGACGGTGTGTTCGTAATTTCCGCCGACGCGGGTTGCCTCGAACAGGGCCATTGCGTTCGGTACGGCCTTTTTCACCAGGGCTTCGGTTGCGACGGTGATGTCACCGTCGTGCTCGTGGAGGGCTTCGTCGACGGCGCGGGTGATCATGCCGGTGAAGTAGCTGTAGTCCCGGTTGGCGTAGCCGCCGGGCGGAGGTGGAGCGGCGGTGCGGCGGTGCGATGACCTGCGTGGGGCGTCGGTGTGGGCTGCCTGGGCGGGCTCGGTGGGTGTGGGGGCTTGGAGAGGCGCCTGCGGGGTGTGTCCGGGGGTGTGCAGGTTCGCGGCTTGTGGCTGCGCTGGAGGGGTGGGGCTGGCGTAGGGGATGGCCGGGTCTGTGATGCGGGCGTGGGCAAGGTCGGCGTGGAGAGTGAGGGCGGCCTGCGGGCCGAGGTCGCGTTCGGTGATGGTCGCGTGGATCTGGTCGGCGTCGCGGGTCAACGTGATGGTGATGTCGAGGCTGAGCTCGGCGATCAGGCGGGGATCGTCGCTGTCTACGGCAGCGACGACGGGGAGCTCGTGGGTACGGGCGAGGTGAGCGAGGGCCTGGGCGGCGTCGGTGATCTGGGCCGGGCCGGACAGCGGCAGTCGGGGGTCCTCGGTGGCCTGGAGGCGGTCGACCACGATGAGGGCCAAGCCGGGCAGGTCCGGGACGCTCTCGGCGATCGCGTCGGTGGTCAGGTCGGTGCCGTCGTCGATGTACAGCGGGGCTTGGGCCAGGTGGTGGTGGAGGGCTGCGGTGTCGTCCTGCTCGGTGGGTGTGAGGCGGCCAGCTCGCAGGCGGCGGTAGTCGACGGGCAGGTGTGCGGCGACGATGCGTGCGGCGATGTCGGCGCGGGTGAGTCCGCAGGCGGCGTACAGGACGGGTTGGTGCTGGTCGAGGGCGCTGGTGCGTGCGGCGGCGGTGGCGATCAGGCTGGATCCGGCTCCTGGGGCGGCGGCGACGAGATAGAAGCGGCCGGGCTGGAGGCCGCCGAGGGCGTCGTCCAGGGTGCGGATGCCGGTCGGCAGGCCCATCAGGGGTGTGAGTGTGGCGGTTTCACCGGTGGGGGCGGTGGTGGGAAGGACGGTGCCGAGGGCTTGCGCGAGTGCGGCCAGGCGTCGCGGGGTGCGTGGCGCAGTGATAGTTGGTGGGCCACTGGCCGGGATGACGGTCTCGTGGCTGGTCCCGGGCGTCGCGGGAGTGGGGGCCGGCGGGCCCGGCTCGGGCGGGGCCGAGGGGGGTGCGGGGAGGGCGGCCGGTGGTGTGAGTGGGTGCTGGAGTGTCGGGGGGCTGGGTGCGGGGGTGGGAGCGGCCGGGGAGCCGGTGGGGGTGGCCGACGGGGCCGGTGTGGCTGGGGTGGTGCCGCGTGAGGCGGGGGTACTGGCAGGTGCAGGCGTGTCCTGGGCTGCTGGTGTCGGTTCCGGCTGTGGTTCCGAGGGCGTAGTGGGTGCAGCGGCCGCTTCGGCAGGAGGAGTGGTCGGTGCGGGCGCGAGGTCTTTCGCGGCCTCGACTTCGGCTTCGGCTGTTGTGGTCGGGAGGGGGGTCTGGACTGCTTGCGGGGGTGTTGTGGCGGAGTCCGGGGCTGCTGCTGCAGCCGGAGCCGCTGTGTCGGGTGCTGGCTCGGCTTGAAGTGCGGGCGGGGTGGGGGTGCCGTCCGCGGCTGCGCCAAGCAGGACGGCGACGGGGGTCTTGTGGCGGCACAGCACCTGAGGGTGGCCCTCGGCGCCGTACTGGATCAGATCCCCCAGCTTTTTGCGGGCGTCCACGAAGCTGTGGGTGGGGGCTTGGGTGAGGTCCCAGCCCAGTTCGGTTGCGTGGGCGGGCGTGGTGAGCAGTGCATGGTGCGGGCCACGCGTCAGGGGTGTGGGGTGCCCTTGGATGGCGACGTTGATCAGCTGCTTGAGTGTGCTGCGGGCCTCGTGCAGCGTCGCCGGGCCGGTGCGCGTCAGGGCGTGTGGTGTTTCCGCGTCAGGGGCGGCGGAGGTTGTTCCCCGCTCGGACAACGGGCCCTCAGTTGACTCGGGTTGACTGTCATCGCCGTGTCGGCGGCTAGCGTCTTCGGAGGCTGTCTTGGCCGCTGAGGATGGTGTGGGAGGCGTGGGAAAACTCAATGGCCAGTTGCCCGCCCAGCGCGGAGCCTGGTCCGACGGCTCCTGTGAGGCTGCAGGCGGAGCGGCGTGGGCGGGGTTGCCCGGCACGGCAGCGCCGGAAGACGCCTCACCGGCGGTGCGGGATGAACGTGAGGAGGACACCCGGGGACTCCAAGAGCAAGTGGCAAGCGGATCGCAAGGGGAAGGTCGGGCAGTCGGCTCGGCAGCGGCCGCCTCTGCGAAACGACCGCGCCGCTAAAAATGTAACGTTGCCCCCCAGTCTAGCCGAC
>NZ_BAABCQ010000330.1:0-3012 GCF_039539045.1 Streptomyces marokkonensis | reverse complement strand
TCCCGCGAACTGACGGGAGAATCTACGCCTACCTGGCGAATCGAAACGGACATGAACCCCACAACATCCTGAACAGTGATCAGATGCTCTCTTAGAGGACGGTATCGGCGGAGTCGGCGGAGACCAGGCCCCCGCACACGTCCGTGGGGCCGAAGAGATTGGTGTTCAGCCACAAGTGGGCGCCCGCCGCCAGAACCGCGACGGCCAGGGCGGGTGCGACGACCTTGCGTCCGAGACCCGCGCGGCATTTTCCGTTCGTCATGTCACTTCCTCGCACGCAGAGCCGGGTACGCGTCCTCGCGCCCGGTGATGAAGCTCTGCTCGGCCTCGCCCTCTGCGTGTACGTGCGCCGCGGGCCCACCGATGCGGTGCACCCTGCCCCAGGCGTCGAGCAGCGAGTCCATGCCGCTGAGGCCCGCCGGCATGCCTTCGTTTCGCCCCTCCTTGACCCTGGCCCCACCCTCGGCCACTGCCGAGCATCAACGGAGTACTCGTAGTGGCCGCGTCGACCATATGTCGGACCAGGTAGCCCACCACAGGGAAACTGGGTGAAGAGGTCGCTGGGACCGTGATGCGCCCCGTACTTGCCGGTGCCGAGGCTGTCGATCCAGATCTTTCAGGTCCTCACCGTACCCGGCCGCCCTCGCACAGCCCGGGGACCGCGTCCCGTCGGCTCGCACCACAGCTTCAACGCCTCTCCAGCGTCACGATGACGGAAGACTGGCGCAGCTCCGGATCCGAGACCCGGCGTCGTCGGAATGTGGTCGCTCCGCACCAGAGCTCTGCTGGCCCGCATCGCATACCTGGCTATGGTCCTCGGACGCCGCCTGGGTGATTGTGCAACCGCTGATGCCCGTCCGATTGCCAGCGCTGTCGGAAGGTCAGCTATAGCCGGTATCAGTGTCCATGGACAGTTGCTAACTTGAGGCTGAGTCCGGGCACCGCAGGACGCCGTCCGCCCGCCACCGGCGGCGATTGTTTCGTACACGGGGAAGGTAGCCGTCCATGGCATGGGACGAATGGGAGCAGCTCAAGGCCGACGCGCTGGAGCGGCAGCAGGGGTCCTCCACGCACATGCAGTTGAACCAAATGGATGGCGGCGGGCCGACGAGCGCTCCCCCGAGTCACTACGGGAGCCTGGAGGTCAAGAACGACGCCCTGACCAAGGTCGGCAAGGACGCCCACGATCTGTACAACCAACTGTGGGACAAGGCGCGGGTCCACATCGCCAGCAGTGACACCGCCGCCGGCAGTCTGTCGAAACAGGGCTTCGCGCTCGGGGCGGGGCTTCAGCATGTGTCGAACCGGTGGGAGGAACAGCTCAAGTCCCTCATGGACGCGTGCGCCCAGATCTCCAACCACATGCAGGTCTCGAAGAAGATCCATGACGGCGACGAGGGTTACATCCAACGGCAGATGAGCAGTATTGCGACGCTGGACTCAGGCTTCAATGAACGGGTTGGAGAACCTGGAGAGAAGAACAAGATTTACGGCGAGCAGAGCGAGAAGAAGGACGACTGACTCAGATATGGAACTCGAAGCTCTGCGCGACGCCAATTTCAAGCTGGTCGACGACGCCGTCACGGACTGGTCGACACTCGTCGATAGTCTTGAAACGATGAAGACGGACGCCGAGGACAATCTTCACCAGGGCGCCAACAAGGCCGACTGGGCCGGAGTGAATGCCAAGGTGTCCAAGGAGTTCATCGGCAAGACGGCCGGCGAGTTCACCGACGCCCACACCCAGGCGAAGACCATCTACAAGATCCTCAACGACACGGTGGGCGAGCTGAAGGGCTACCACCAGCAACTCCTCGACGCCCTTGAGGACGGCCGGAAGAAGAACCTCACGGTCATCGGCTACGAGGGTGGCTTCACCGTCACCACGAACGTGCCCCCCGAGGCCCGCAGCAAGATGGACCAGGACAACAAGGGCGACATCACCGCGCTGCGTGACCAGATCCAGGGGATCCTCAACAAGGCCACCGAGAGCGACAACACCGCCAAGACCGTCCTCCAGGCCATCGCCGACCAGAGCAAACTGGGGTTCTCGGATGCGAACTACACCGACCGGGACTCCGCCGCCGAGGCCGTCAAGAAGGCCGACGAGCTGGCCGCCCTCGCCAAGAAGGACCCGGCCGACCTCAGCGTCAAGGACTTCGACAGGCTCAACGCCGGGCTGAAGAAGTACGCCGACGACGAGCTGTTCGCCGAGCGGTTCGCCACCGCGCTGGGGCCGAAGAACACGCTTGAGCTCTGGACCGGGATCAATGATCCGCAGCGAGGCAACTACGAGCTGGGCCGAGAGCGCCTGGAGCAGTTCGACGACCTGCAGCGCAGCCTGGGCATGACGCTGGCACACGCCACTCAGAGCGATTCCGCGGCGATGACCGACTGGAAGCGCACGATGATCGACATCGGCGACAAGCCGCTGTACGGCGACCGGGGCGGGCCCATGGGATTCCAGGTCATGAGCAACCTCATGCGGACCGGTGACTACGACGACCGGTTCCTCAAGGACTACGGCACGAAGCTCATGGCCACCGAGCGGAAACTCACGGGGAACGGCGAGCACGAAAACCTCATGTGGGGCAACAGTGCCAGGTCTCCCTGGCTGAATCGGATCGGGGACGACAGCGGGGTTGATCCACTGACGGGCTATCTGAAAGGACTGTCCAACAGCCCAGACGCGGCCACTGACTTCTTCAACCAGCAGTACGTGTCGAAGGAAGACCCGGACAACCCGTTCGAACGGGACACTGATGGCAATGGAAAGAACGGAAAGGTCACCCTCTCGAATTTCCAGTACCTCTTCGAGGAGCGGGACTGGCCACAGGAAACGAATTCAAAGGGTGACGACCTTTACACCGGGCGGAACAACCTGGCTCTGGCCTTGGAGGCTGCAACGACAGGGCACCCGGCCGGCGAGCTACCTTCGGCGGACACACCGCCCCACAATGCACAACAAGCAAAGCTGATGGAGAGTTTGGTCTCCTCCATCGCGGACAACCC
>NZ_BAABCQ010000329.1:0-3017 GCF_039539045.1 Streptomyces marokkonensis | reverse complement strand
AGAAAAACTGACCGGCGTGACGTGCGTTTTCGGCTCCCTGGGGGCTCGGCCACGCGTGGGACGTGGATCGTTGCGCGACCGCAGCCAGAGACTGTCAACCTGGGTAGTTGTCGTCGTTGCCGAGCGGTTGCCACGATGGCGCACACGGCCGGCGCGATCCGCGCCCGGCGTATCGAGAGGCGCCCGATGCCCGGAGGTGCTGCTGAGCAGACTGGTCCTCGGAATTCTCGGTGAACGCGCCCTCCTGATATCTGCTCGACGGCAGTGAGTGGGCCTCCCTGATTTCCGGAAAGCGAAGGAAGAATAGTGGGCTCCTGGTTCATGCGCCTTTTTCGTCGATGGGTCAAGCTCGCCGCACCGCTTCATTCGAATTCCTCGTACGCGGCATCGATATTCGCCTGCAGTGTCATTCCGGCAGAGTTCTATCTGCTCACCATGTCGATTCCCGTCGATGTCGACGACCCGCATCGCCGGGTCCCTTTCTCTCCGCGTATTGAGGTGGACATCGACGGTCTGTGGTTCCTCGACGACAACGGCGACGCCGACTAGCAGCGCGGTCCCTTAAACAGTCAGAGCGAGGGATCCTCGGCGGCGAGGGAACCGCATACGCTCTCTTAAAGAGCCGGGCACGTCGCATGGCTCACATCATCGAACCAGCAGACCGTCACGAAATGAATGCGGGTGTGGTGAGTTGCGAATTCTGGGCGTTTCCGGATCGCTTCGCAAAGAGTCGTTCAACACCCAGCTCCTGACGGCCGTCAGGCTGTTGGCCCCGGCGGGGATGGAGATCGAGCTCTTCGACGGAATCGGCGATCTTCCCCTGTACAACCAGGACCTCGACACCCGGGAGGGCAGCCCGGCTCCGGTCACCCGGTGGCGCGACGCCGTCCGAGAGGCGGACGGTCTGATCATCGTCACACCGGAGTACAACAGCTCGATTCCGGGCGTGGTCAAGAACGCGGTCGACTGGGCATCCCGCCCCCTCATGAACGCCGCGTTGCACGGCAAGAGCGTGGTGACCATGGTGGCCACCCCCGGGCGGGGCCTCGGCCGCAACGCGCTGACCGATCTGGGCCGCGTCCTGCACGACTGCCACGCACAGGTGATCAGCGGGCCGTGGGTGGTGCTCACCGAGGCCGAGGACAAGCTCGTCGACGTCGAGGACGAGCAGGGCCGGCTCGTCCCCACCCTGTGCGACCCGATCGCCGTGCGTCTCGCCACGGTCCAGTTGAACGCGCTGGCTGCCGCGGTCGACGCGGGTGCCGGCGAACACGCCGTGGCTCCGCTGCGCTCCTACTTCGCCGTCGGCCGAGCGCGGAACGGCTAGCCGACCCCGGCCCCGATCACGATCGTGCATGAGGGCCGGAGTCGATCCGACCCCCTGATCCGATGAACGCCCCCGGCCCCCGACACGCGGCCGGGGGCGGTTCCTTGACGGTGCGGCGGAGTCCGACGCCGAATGCCCGACGCACCAGGGCTACGGCACCAGCGGCCCGGTGCCAGAAGAGCTCAAGGCATTCCGGACGAACGGAACCGCGGGCGGCGTCGGCTTCGGGACATGACACCCGGGCGGCTACGTGGAGGATCCGCGGCCATCGATTCGCGAACGTCCCGATGCCTCCGCGTGGCTGATCATCTCCACGCATCGGCTCACAGCCGCCAGTGCGTCCCGTTCCCCGGTACGCGCGAAGGCTTCCACGGCGGTGTCGGCGAACTTGATGACGTGTTCGTCCCCGTGGTCGATCGCCCGGGCCATGGCGTCCTCGGCCGTCGTGACGCCGTCGGTGTGGACGGCGAGTTCCGAGGCGTCGACTGCTTGCGGGGGCGAGGCCGCGGCAGTCAAGGCGGCGCTCGCATGCCATGCCGCGTCCGCGCTGGGCACCCACAGTTCGCGCGGCAGGGCGGGCAGCACGCGCAGGACGGCGGTCGGCGCCGTCGAGGCATGGACCAGCATGACCGCCTGGCCGTGGCTGTAGCTCAGGTAATGGACCACCGAGGCGTCGGTCAGCTGAGACAACAGCGCGGGCACCTGCTCGGGATCGTCCACGGCTCGCAGGCCGCCGAGTGCCGATTGCCAACCGTCGGTGGTCGCGAGCTGGCCGACTCGGTAGGGCACGCCCTTTTGCTGGTCGGCGACGCTCGGCACGGCGGCCAAGGCGCCGGCCGCCGTCAGCGACCCGGTCCGACGGGAGGGTTCGCCGGTCACCGGCCGCCAGCACGCGGCCCAATAGCCCAGGCCGTCGGCGAGTTCGACCAGGCGCGGGTTGTCGTCGATGGGGCCGCCGGCGGATCCCGACCCCGAGCCGGAATCGGCTTCGGCCGCCATCAAGGAGTGCACCAGGTGCGCGACCCGGATCGCGCCGTGCGCCGTGCCGCCGATGATGCCGGGCATCAGCCGCGGCCACCACGTCGCCAGCACCTCCCGCCAGGGACGCTCGGCGAGCTCGCGCTGGAACAGCGTCGTCCAGTCCGCCACCCGCTTCAAGTCGCCGAGGGCTTCCCGCCAGTCGTCCTCGGTGACCGGGGCGAGCCCGCGCGGTGGTTCCTCCAAACGTTGCGTGTAGTTGTCTATCCAGCGATGCACGGTGTCGGCGTATCCGTGCCGGACCATGGCCTCGACGGCCATCGGGCCGTGGTTGCTGAGATGATGACCGCCCCACTCCGGTCCCGTCGCGTGGAACCGCTGGTAGGCCTCCATCAGGACCGACTCGTCGTCACTCATTCGGGCCCTTCTTGCTGGTCGCAGAAGCTTGTGTTGGACCTTTTCGGACACTAGGTCCGGCATCCGCCGCGCACTATCCCCGATGTTGGTAGTGGCCTTCGGCGGCACGTCGCTGCCGCACCACAGGATTACCAAGGTGGGGGAAGGCCAGTTACCCGGCAAGCCGTTGACTGGTGCCGAGCCGGTTCGGTGGGCCGGTGCCGTCGCAGGTGTGGTGATGGCTGCCTGCGACGATTCGCCCGACCGTCGACCCGCCGAACCTCTGGAGGAGTCTTGTCCGTTCTTGTCATTGGTG
>NZ_BAABCQ010000328.1:0-3051 GCF_039539045.1 Streptomyces marokkonensis | reverse complement strand
CTAGCGGCGCCTGCTGACGTCGTAGACCTTAGCATCCTGGTCGGCAGGAGGAAAAATCGAAATCCGGACGGCGGCCCGGGCCGCCCGTACGGCCGCCCAGAGCAGAATTTCGGGACCCGGCAGCCACGGCCGGCGTGTGTCCGGCGCCACCAGCCAGCGGGAATCGGACCGGGCGGGCCCGCCCACGGGCGCCGGCCCGGCCGCCGGGCCCACCGGGGCCGGTACGGTCACCGCGTCGCCGGCGCCGTGGCACAGCAGCGGCGGCACCCCGCCCGTACGGCCGCCCTCCCGGCCACGCGCGCTCCACTCCTCCCACTCCAGCAGCGACGGCAGCCGCTGGGCCGAGCCCGGCGCGGCGAACAGCAGCATCCGGCCCCGGAACTCGGCCACCGGGCCCGAGCCCGGGCCCGGGCCCTCGCCCCACATCTGGTCCAGCATCCGGCGCCCGAAGACGGCGGGGGTGCTGACCACGTCGAAGGCGGAACCGCAGGGCAGGACGACCGGGGCCCCGGGCCGCTCCTGCCAGAACGCGAGCGTGCTGCGCGGGTACGCGCCCGCCGAGGCCAGCCAGAGGGCGCCGTCCGAGGTGACGTCCGAGACACGGGGGGTGGCTTCGAGAGCGACGTTGCGTGTGCTGGTCATGCCGCATACATCTACCGGCCGTGAGGGCGCGAATCCGGTGAGTTGCGGGAAACCGGGACAGATGGAAGACGGAAGGAGTATCTTGCCCACCCGCTTGGCATATGCGGGACGGTTAGTCGGTGTGGACGCCGCCCTCGCCGCCGCGCATCAGGTCCCGTCCGAACTCCACCATCTTCTTGGCGTAGTCCTCGGTCCACTCGGCGCGCTCGGCGATGTCCGCGGCCGTCAGCCGGTCGAACCGCCGGGGATCGGCCAGCTGCGCCGCCGCCATCGCCTGGAACTCCATCGCCCGGTCCGCCGCGGCCCGGAAGGCGTGCGTCAGCTCCGTCGCCCGGACCAGCAGCGCCCGGGGGTCGTCGATCGACTCGAGGTCGAAGAAGTGCTCCGGATCGGCGGCCGCCTCCGCCGGCTCGAAGAGCAGGGGCGCGGGGCGTAGCCGCGGTTCGTTCCGACGCGGCGTGGGCTCCGCCATGTCTTCTCCTCCTCGTACGTACGGCGACCCTCCCCGTGGACCGGGGCACTCCCCCGTGGACCGGGGCACTCCCGGTGGAGTGGGCCACCGTCCATTGTCCCGCGCCCACGCAAGAGGGCGAGGCCGTGCCGGTACGCGCGTACCGGCACGGCCTCGCCCCTTACCGCGGGACCACGCCGCTCGTGGTCGACACGGCTGGAACGGCTAGCCGGCGTAGGTCTCGAACTCGGCGACCTTCGGCGTGCCGCTGGAGCCGGTGATCTCGAAGGTGATCTTCTTCAGCGACGTCCGGTCGAAGTCGATGACGCCCGCTCCGTTGCCGGAGGCCAGGACGGAGCCCGTGTCGTGGTTGACGACCCGCCAGGATCCGATGGTGCCCGCGGAGCCGGAGGCCTCACGGATGTTGATCTTGGCGACGGTGGTGGCGGAGCCCCACTTGACGGAGACCGAACCGGTCGAGCCGGACGGGGACCAGTAGGTGCCCATGTCGCCGTCACGGACGTTGCCGTAGCTCGTCCCGTCGGCCTTGGAAGAACCGTCGGAGCCCGCCCCGATGCTGAGGTTGGTCCCGACGGGCGGGTCAGTGGGGTCGGGGTCGGTCGGGTCCGGGTCCGGGTCGGTGGGGTCCGGGTCCGTGGGGTCCGGGTCGGTCGGGTCCGGGTCCGGGTTCTGCGGCGTGCAGCTGCCGTCCGACACCTTCAGGCCCTTGCCGGCGCCCGCCGTCTGGCTCACGACGGCCGGCACGCAGTCGGCCCCGTCGAGGCTGTAGGAGTACGGGATGCTGACGCTGGTGTTGGACTGCGGGTCGGGGCCGGCGGGGTTGTTGTCGCCCTCACGCTCGGACCAGGTCACGTTGTCGTAGATGTTGCCGCTGACCTGCCAGGAGCCGGCCTCGTCGGTGTAGAAGGTGCCGAGGACGTCCTTGGAGTCCTGGAAGTAGTTGTTGTCGACCTTGGCCTTCGCGCCGGCCCGGGAGTTGATGCCGGACTCGTTGAGGCTCACGTAGTGGTTGTTGTAGATGTGGGCGATGCCGCCGCGCAGCAGGGGAGCGCGGGAGTCGATGTTCTCGTAGAGGTTGTGGTGGAAGGTGACGTAGCCGTTGGAGCGGTCGCTCTCGCTGGAGCCGATGAGGCCGCCGCGGCCGGAGTTGCGCAGGGTGCTGTAGGACAGGGTGACGTACTTGGTGTCGTTCTTCATGTCGAAGAGGCCGTCGTAGCCCTCCGACTCGCCGCCCGACGCCTCCAGGGTGGTGTGGTCGACCCAGACGTTGCGGACACCGCTCTCCATCCCGATGGCGTCGCCGCCGTTGGAGGTGGGCGAGCCCGACTTCTTGACGTTCCGGACCGTCACGTTCTGGATGATGATGTTGCTGGACTCCCGGATGTGGATGCCCAGCTGGTCGAAGACGGCACCGCCGCCGACCCCGACGATCGTGACGTTGCTGATCTGCTTCAGCTCGATCTTGTCCTCGGCGGTGCTGCAGCTGTCACCCGACACCTTGGTGGTGTTGCCGTGGTTGATGGTGCCCTCGACCTCGATGGTGATCGGGGTGCTGCTGCTGGCCCGGCCGCACAGGGCCTGGTGGATCGCGGTCCCGGTGGTCGCCCGGACCGTCTCTCCGCCGGCACCGCCGGTCGTGCCGCCGTTCTGGGTCGCGTAGCCGGTGGCGCCACTGGCCGCTGCCGCCGCCTGGGGCATCGACAGCACCACACCGGTCGCGGCGGCAACGGCCAAGGTGGCCAGCGCCGCGTTGAGTCGCAGCGCGACTGGTCGTCTCATCCTCGGTCTCCCCATTCGCCTTCACATGCCGGAACGAACGATCTGTCGGGATCATGACAATGCGACAGACCGGAAAGCGCTTTCTCGCCGTGAATATAGGGTTCACCCCAGGGGCTGGCAAGGGTTACGGCGTGTTCAAACTGCGGACCGGCGCACAC
>NZ_BAABCQ010000327.1:0-3106 GCF_039539045.1 Streptomyces marokkonensis | reverse complement strand
CTTCCCGTTCACCGTCAGCGGCAACCGCTCCAGCACCACGAACGCCGCCGGGACGGTGGGTGCGGGCAGCCGGTCGCGCAGGTGGTCGCGGAGGGTGCCGACGAGGGTTCCGGCCAGTCCGGCGCGGCGGGGGCTGTTGGTGAACGCCAGGAGGTCGGCGGACCCGCTCGCGGCCGGGCCGTACAGGTCCTCGATCACCGGGCCGGCGGGGGCGGCGCCGGGGGCCGCCCTGGTGAACAGGACGTCCAGGGCGCCCTCGGAGGAGGTGGCGGACCAGGTCACCGCCGTGCGGTAGCCGTACCGTTCGCCGAGGGCGTGCAGTTCCTCGGGGTCGACGGCGGCCGGCACGCCGGTGCCCTCGCGCACCGCGAGGCGGGCGGCGTCGACGTCGCCGGCCTCGTCGAGCAACCGCAGGGCCGTCGTCTCCGCGGCCAACCGGGCGTTGGGCACGTCCTCGACGCGCAGGGCGGCGGGGCCGTCGCCCAGGAGGCGCTCCAGGGGGTCGAGTCCGCCGAGGTCGCGGGGCCAGGACACGGCCGGGCCGGGCCGGGGGGCGGGGGTGGCGGGGCCGCCGCGCTTGCGGAGCACCACGTCGTAGCGGTGCTGGCTCAGTTCGTTGTGGTGCACGCCCCGCTTGATCCGGACGTCGACGGCCTCGATGTCCGGCAGCCGGGTGCGCAGCGCGGGGAAGAACTCAGGGTCGGCGAGGAGTTCGGTCTCCAGCAGGACGCCCTGGTCGACGCCCCGGAGCACGCTCGCCGGGTCGGTCCGGTCGTCGGCCTGGTGCAAGCGCACCGCCGCGCTGAAGCAGCGCAGCAGCCGGTGGTTGCGGACGTCGCCGACGAAGAGGTGGCCGCCGGGGGCGAGCAGGCGCATCGCCCCGGCGATGACGTCGACGAGGTAGGCGCCGTGCGGGAAGTAGGGGACGACGGAGTTGATGACGACGGTGTCGAACTCGCCTTCGGGCAGGCCGTCCGTGACGTCGGCGGGCTGGACGCGCAGGTGGACGCGCGACCGGGTCCCGGGCCGGTCCAGGAGCTGGACGCGCAGCGCCTCGACGGCGGCGGCGGAGAAGTCCGTGGCCCAGTAGCTCTCGCAGTCGTCGGCCAGCTGGGACAGGATGAGTCCGCTGCCGACGCCGATCTCCAGGACCCGGCGGGGGTTCAGCTCGCGGATGCGCTCCACGGCGGCCGCGCGCCACTCCCGCATCTGGGGCAGCGGGATGGGCCGGGAGTCGTAGCTGCTGGTCCAGCCGGTGAAGTTGGCGCCGAACTCGGCCGTGGCGGCGTCCTGGTAGACCTCCTGGTAGACGTCGTGCCACTCCGCGACCTGCTCGGCCTCGCCGTCCGGGTCGCGGTCGGTGCCCTCCCCCGGCACCACGTAGGCGACGAGCTGCCGCTCCCCCGGCCGGTCCTCGCGGACGACGGCGACGGCCTGGGCGACCTGGGGGTGGCTGCGCAGGGCGGCCTCGACCTCACCGAGTTCCACGCGCAGGCCGCGCAGTTTCACCTGGGAGTCGGCGCGGCCGACGAAGTGGAGCCGGCCGTCCTGATCCCTGCGGACCACGTCGCCGGTGCGGTAGAGCCGCCCGCCGGCCGGGCCGAAGGGGTCGGCGACGAACCGGGCGGCGGTCTCGGCGGGTGCCCGGAAGTAGCCGCGGGCCATGCCGGCGCCGGCGATGTACAGCTCGCCGGGGACGCCGGTGGGGACCGGGGAGAGGCGGTCGTCGAGGACGTAGAGCCGCATGTCGTCCAGCGGCAGGCCGATGGGTACGGGCAGGTCGGGGTCGCACGCGCCGCGGAAGGTGTGCCGGGTGGCGTAGACGGTCGTCTCGGTGGGGCCGTAGCCGTTGAGGACGACGGTGTCGGGGCAGGCGGCGGCGAGCCGGGCCGCCGCCGCCGGGGAGAGCACGTCGCCGCCGGTCCACAGCGCGGTCAGGCCGCCCAGCCAGTCGGTCCGGTCCTCGGCGACGGCGTTGAAGAGGCCGGTGGGCAGCAGCAGTCCGGTGATGTCCCACCGGGTGACGAGCCGTTCCAGGGCCCGCAGGTCCAGCCGTCCGGGCGGAGCCATCACCACGTGGCCGCCCGACATCAGCGGCAGCCAGAACTCCATGTTGAAGGCGTCCCAGGCGTGTGCGGAGTGCAGCAGCACCCGGTCGGTGCTGCCGGGCTCCCAGCACCGGTCGTGACGCAGGCACTCGATGCCGCCGTGGGTGAGGGCGACGCCCTTGGGTTCGCCGGTGGAGCCGGAGGTGTACATGATGGCGGCGACCCGCTCGGGGTCGGTGAGGGGCGGCGGGTCGGTCTGCTCCTCCGTGGCCGGCAGGGGGTCGTCGAGGACGATCACCGGGAGGCCGTACTGGGCCGCCTCCTCCTTTAGAGCGCGGTCGGTGAGCAGGACCGGTGCGCCGGTCCGGGCGAGGACGAGGGCCTTGCGGGCCGGCGGGTGGTCGGCGTTCAGGGGCACGTAGGCGCCGCCGGCCCGCAGGACGCCGAGGACACCGACGGCGAGGTGGACTCCGCGTCCGGTGAGCATGGCGACCGGGGTCTCCTCGCCGACGCCGCGGCCGCGCAGCAGGCGGGCGAGGCGGGCGGAGCGCCGGTCGAGTTCGGCGTAGATGAGGGTGGTGTCGTCGGCGGAGACGGCGGGTGCCTCGGGGGTCCGCTCGGCGAGCTGCGCGAAGCGGGCGGTGAGGGTGGTGGGTGCCGGGGCGTCGGGGCGTGCGGTGGCGTTCCACTCGTGCAGCACGCGGTGGCGCTCGCCGGGCTCCAGCAGGTCGACCGCACCGATGCGCTGTTCCGCGTCGTCGACGCAGGCGCGCAGGAGCGCGAGGAGCCGGTCGGTGAACCGCTGGACGGTCTCCTGCTCGAACAGGTCGCCGCTGTACTCCACCAGGCCCCACACGCCGTCGGGGGCGCCGTGGCCGGTGTGCGCCTCGGTGAGGAAGACGGCCAGGTCGAAGCGGGAGACCTCGGGCCGGATGCGCTCGGGTTCGATGGTCAGGCCCGGCAGCCGGAACGCCGCCTCGGCGGTGTTCTGGAGGGCGAGCATGACCTGGACGAGGGGGTTGCGGGACAGGGAGCGCTGCGGGTTCAGCTCCTCCACC